>CAMNMM010000083.1:0-4281 GCA_946544655.1 uncultured Caryophanales bacterium
ATTACGATTAGCTAAAGCATAGCCCCTAATAGCGAGGTTATTAGCCTCAGTAGCGCCACTAGTAAAGATCACATCGTGATGAGTGAGTTTAAGGACATTTAAAATTTGTTCACGGCTTTTATCTAGTAGACGTGAAGATTCTTGACCAAGAGAATGTATGCTGCTCGGATTAGCGAAATATTTAAGTGTGATTTGATTGTAAGAGTTTAATACTTCAGGATCAACTTTAGTTGTGGCAGCATTATCCAAATAGATAACATTAGCCAT
The DNA here is from genome assembly GCA_946544655.1 of uncultured Caryophanales bacterium. GTDB lineage: Bacteria > Bacillota_I > Bacilli_A > RFN20 > CAG-826 > RUG14515. Next base: position 268 of record CAMNMM010000083.1, read on the forward strand.
TAGCGGTACCTGTATCCTCTACGTGCATACGCTTAAAGATGGCGTTAGCTTCGTGATAAACTTTGACGAATTCACCTTTATAGAATTCTTGTTCAAGAGCGCTTAATTGTTGATGGACATCATCTTGATGATTTCTATCTCTATTAGCATAGACAATGGCGGATTCTGCAAGTTGCATTTCTCTGAACTTGTTTTCGATTTCATCGAATAAGGCACTAGCACTACCTTTTAAGGTGGCAACCTTTTCATTGATTTCATCAACAGCGATTGGTTGAACTTTAATGGCCTTATCGATTTCATTTAATAAGTCATAGCAATCCTCAATACGCACATGATATGGTTCAGAGAACTCTGGAATAGCGATTTCTCTAAGTAAGCTTTCTTCTTGTTTGAGACGATAATAATAAACGAACACTAGAGTGTAGGCTTCTTCACTACTGGTTTTTAAGAACTCAATATATTGTTTGAATTCTTCCATACCTTCTTTAGCGGTGGCATATTGGTTATTTAATTCATCGAGTTTACCTTTTAAGGTAGAGTATGGTTGTTTTAAAGAACTATGAACATAGTTATCTAAGGACTGTTTAGTGGTACCTAAAGAGTTCATAGTTTGTTTTAATGCTTCGACTTTTTCTTTACGTTCATCGGTCACAACGTATGTATGATAAAGTTCAGGTAATAATGAGCAAATCTTTAAGAATGATTTTTCTAAATCAACGACGTTTTGATAGATTTCTTCATTATGTGTTTCAAAGAAGTTCTTATCATTTTGTTCGTTATTTAAGAGTTCTCTCATCTCTTCAATTTCACTTTGAAGAGCGTCTAAAGATTCCATGATATTACCGATTTGTAACTTCGTTAAACGAGTACGGATGATATTTAAATCATTGTTCCATTCCCCTAACTTTGTTTGGAAAGCTAAGTTATATAATGGTAAGCCTTGGGCTTCTAATACATCGTAGTCTTTCTTTAAATCTTCGATTTTTTCTGGAATAACTGTATTCACTAAGATACAGAGATTTGGTAATTGACTTAAAGCACTTTCTAAAGCAGTCACTACTTTAGAGATAGTAGGTAATAAACCTTGAGCGTCATCATATTCCGCACTTTCAATATGTGTTTCAAATTCCACGAACATTTGATCGAGTTTATCAAATACTTGGTTAATAGAGGAGCTGACTAAATCTAAGTCAGAACTATTAGCGTAGAATGTTTGTTTAACACGTCGATAGTTTTCTTTGAGTTTAAGAATGGATTGACGAGAATCTTCTTCTGGTTTGATTAAAGTATATAAGTCATTATCTAAAGCGTTGACTTTATCTTCGAAGACTTTCATCGCTTTTTTAGTGTCACCAATAACAGTCTTAATATTTTTGAACTGTTTATTATTAATAAGAGCGTTTAATTGTTTAAGCATAGATTCCGCGAACTTATCATCGTTTTCATAGATTTCTTTAAATCTACGAGAGAACTTTTCATGCTTATCAACATAAAGTAAGTTTGTTCTAGAAATGATTTCTAAACGATGGATGTATTGGGAGTCTTGACCAATTAAAAGAGCATCAAGATAGGAGTATTTCTTTTGTAATTCTCTGACTTGGTGTTTGATTCTATTTCTAGAAATAACAAAGTGATAAAGAAGGAAAAGTAAAACACCGAGCACTATCGCGCCACCAATAGAAGCGGCAATAATGGCAACTTGTTCACCAGTAGAAAGAAGTATATGCATAAAAGGAAGCCTCCTTGATAATTGACTAATAAAACATATGGCTAAAGCCACACTATTATTCTAGCGAATTTCACCCTTGAGTTAAAAGCATTTTTAAGAAATATGAATATTTATTAAAGAGAGTGAGATAGAAATCATTAACTAAAATTTGCATTTTCTTTAGCAGTTTTCTATATTTAATGTGTCTAATAAGTGAGAGGCAAAAGCCACGATTGATATTTATAATTTATAGTCTCTCTAGTGTTATAGATTTATAACCTACTTACCACTAAAGGAAGGAACAATATTATGGGATTTGTATTTGCATTATTCTATCCGTTTCTGATTATCATATACGCACTTTTAGCGGGTGCATTGATCGCGTCTTTGATCGTGTTTATCAATAACATGCGTAATGGCGTAACTAATAAATGGCCTACTAAGAATTTAGTGGGCGCAATTATAGCGGGCATTATCTTCGTTGTGGCTTTGACCACTACGATGATTGTTATTTATTACACAACCAGTGGATTCTCTACGGATAATTCACCTAATAGTTCATCTTCAATTGAAGCGGCGATTTCATTACTTCAACTTTAATTGACTTGCTTGATAAGCAGGTCTTTTTTATTGGTTAGTTAAAAATATAATTTTTTGGTTGACTGATTTAATAGATTTCTATATAGTATTAACTGCATGTAATGCAGCATGTGAATACAATCCGACCGACGTTTGATACGGCTGTGACGAAGTAACCAAAGCTCTAAGGTGAAACGTATAATCAAACATCCGGGATAAGGAATTCACACCTATTCATTATTTTGCGAAAGAAAAATAAAGGAAAGGAAGGATAGATCATGAGATACACAGGATCAGATTGGAAAAGATCTCGTCGTTTAGGTTTTTCCACATTAGAAACTAACAAAGAATTAGCAAAACGTCCTTATGGCCCAGGCCAACATGGTAACACCCGTCGTAAAAAGAATTCTGAATACGGCAAACAATTAATTGAAAAACAAAAATTAAGACAAATGTACGGTGTTAACGAAAGACAATTCAGACGTTTATTCATGCTTGCTTTAGCAAGTAAAGAAGTTACTGGTGTTGCTTTCATGAAATTACTCGAATCCCGTTTAGATAACTTAGTTTATAGAATGGGTTTTGCTAGAACTAGAAGAGCCGCTAGACAATTAGTCAACCACGGCCACATCGAAGTTAATGGCAAAAAGTTAGACATCCCATCAGCTTTATTAACAGTTGGTGATGTCGTGAGCGTGAGAGAAAATAGTAAAGACCTCAAAGTGATTAAAGAATCCCTCGAAACCTTAGGCACCAAAGTGGGCTGGGTTGAAGTGGATGCTGAAAAGTTATCTGGTAAATATGTCCGTGAAGTCGAACGTAAAGAATTACCACAAGATATCACAGAATCACAAATCGTCGAATACTACAACCGTAAACTCTAATATCAAAGAGCAAACTAAACTGTTCCAGTTCAAATGGGACAGTTTTTTTGTATCAAAAAATTGATTAATGATACAATAAATGATACAACAAATGATACAATAAAAAATCGTCAAAACGAAATTATTGGTCTAATTAAAAAAGTCCCTTCAATAATAAGAAAAGAGATAGCACAGACATTAAACATTTCAGAGCCAACTGTTGCAAGAGACTTAAAATAACGAGTGGTTCTGTCGATTCAAAAACTGTTCCACCAAAGCCAAATCGGTTCCTTGTATCAAAATGGGTATATAAAGACATAAAAGAACTAGAATTGTGATACGAGAAATCTGTCACAATTTTTTGTTTTTAAGGCTAAAATGGTTAAAAATGCAGGGTTCGATACCGTTTGATAAGGAATTTGCCTTATTTTTAGTATCATTTTAAACAACATAAATCAAATCATCAATTTAGGGGTGCGATTCCAACGGCTCAAAATGCTAGGGGTTGCATTTTGAAAAAGGGAAGCAGATTTCAGTAATATAAATAATGATTTATCTATATTTCAATTGACAGTGATACAATTATCTTTTTAATTTACTTTTTTTGTAAAAACCCGCAAAAAAATAGACGGAATCTTAGCTGAATAAAATAAATAAAGTATTATCAAAGTACAAAAAAGGCAAAAACTCGCAAAAAAAGTAGGTGGCATAATGGAGATAAAAAGAGAAAAGTATTTGAATGAGATTAGTGACATGCTCCCACCACTTAAAGAAGCGGGGGCTTCTTGCTCGATGACTCTAACGAGCCAAGCATAAACAAGCTATCCGGATGTGTCCCATCCTTTGTAAGTGTTTCAATTCCCT
>CAMNMM010000084.1:0-4279 GCA_946544655.1 uncultured Caryophanales bacterium
AAATCTAGACATATTGAAATCATGGACATGGATATCATTGAATGGCAACCAGAATTAGCCACATTAAGAGATGTCGCTAATGGTGATCAAGTAGCTAAAATCGTTGTTAACTCAAGAACATATCAAGTTAAGCTCCTCCAAGAAGCGGGCTTATGGATCTTTAAAGATATTACCGATTATGAATCTATCTATAACTATTCCAAAGACCAAGCACCTGTCGTTGGTATTTTAACTATTGATAACTATGATGACGTTGTCCGTGGTGACGATGACTTCAATGACGTTGTTACCAAAGTTAAAAATGACATCTTTGGCTACGCTAAAGAGTATGGTGTTCTTCTTAGAAGAATTAAAGATGATAGTTATTCCATGTTATGTAACTATGAAGCATTCACTAAAATGCTTGAAGATAAATTCTCCATTATTGATAAGGTACGTGGTGAATCTATCCGTGGTGAAATCCCATTAACTCTTTCTATGGGCTTTGCGCATGACTTCCCAGATGTTATTAAATTAAATGACCTCGCTAATGATGCTTTAGATATCGCTATGTCTCGTGGTGGTGACCAAGTCGTTGTTTCTGCTTATGGTCAAGAAATGAAATTCTATGGTGGTAAATCTGAAGCCCAAGAAAAACGTAATAGAGTTAAGACTCGTGTTTTAGCCGACTCTCTTATCTCTTTAATCAATGCTTCTGACCGTGTCCTTATCATGGGCCATGCGATGATGGATATGGACGCTTTCGGTGCCTGTTTAGGCATGAAAGCTATCTGTAATCGCTTAAAGAAGAATTCTCGTATCGTTGTTGATTTAAAGAACACTGAATTCAAAACTAGATCAGCAATGACATCCTCATTTGGTAAAGATGAATTAGATAAATTAGTTGTGACTTCTAAAGAAGCTGAAGACTTAATCAATGGTAATACATTATTAATCGTCGTGGACGTCCACACTCCAAACATGGTTATGGCGCCTAAACTCATTGATAAAGCCGCTAAAATCGTTGTTATCGACCACCATAGACGTGCGGAAGAATATATCGATTCTCCAGTCTTTAACCATATCGACCCAGCGGCATCTTCCACTTGTGAATTAATCTCTGAATTTATTAGATTCTCATCTATCAACCCAAGAATTGAGCTTCCAAGTACATATGCAACCATCATGCTCTCTGGTATCTTCTTAGATTCTAGTTACTTCAAGAGTAGAAATACTGGTATTAGAACATTTGAAGCGGCGACTATTCTTAAAGAATATGGCGCTGATAACTCCTTAGCGGATGACTTCTTAAAAGATGACTATGAAGAGCATAAGGAAGTTACTGATATTACCACTAACTTAGATACCCCATATTATGGTGTGGTTATCGCTACCGCTAATCCAGATCGCTTATACGACCATGCGACAATTGCGAAAGCCGCTAACCTCTGCTTAACATTTAAAGGCGTACATGCTGCCTTCGTTATGGGTAAAGTTAGCAACCGTGAAATGCGTGTCTCAGCGCGTAGTGATGGCACAATCAATGTCTCATTACTTGCCGAACGACTCGGAGGTGGTGGTCACTTCACTTCCGCAGCCGTCACCTTTAACACAAGCGACCCAAGAGAAGTTAAGAACGCTATTTTAGCGGTATTAGAATCGTCATTAACCGAAGCCACAAACAAGGGCTTACCAAAGAACAGTGAGGAGGATTAACGATATGAAAGTCATTTTATTAGCAGATGTCAAAAAACTCGGTAAAAAAGATCAAACAATCGAAGTCAGTGATGGCTATGCCGTCAATTTCCTCTTCCCTCGTAAACTTGCTGTCCAAGTCACTAAGAAAAGTGTCGAAGTTTTAGAAAATCAACAAGAAGAACGTAAAGAGAACGAAGCTAAAGCGAAAGCGGAAGCGCAAGAACTCGCTAAACGTTTAGATGAAATCACCTTACCTTTCAAAGTCAAAACAGGTAGAGAAGGTAAACTTTTCGGTGCGATTTCTTTAAAACAAGTGACTGACGAACTTGAAAAACAATACAAGATTACTATCGATAAAAGAAAATTCATTGATAAAGGACCACTTGATGTCCTTGGTTATTGGGACCTCAAAGTGGAATTACATAAAGGCGTTATCGCCAAAGTTCATGTGCATATAGAAGGGGAGGAGAAATGATATGGCCGTTAGTAAAAATAGTCGTGAACTCCCTTATAATGCGCAAGCGGAGCAAGCGGTCCTAGGCTCAGCCTTATTGTCTAGAGAATGTCTATATACTGTCTTCAGTAGATTAAACGAAGAAGATTTCTTCGTAGGCAAACATCAACTCATTTACCGCGCAATTAAGAATTTATTTGATAAACAAACTCCAGTGGATGTTTTAACTACCACTGAAGAATTAATGAATATGAAAGAACTCGAAACCATCGGTGGTGTTGAATATCTTCAACAATGTGCTGATGCGATGGTTGCTCTTTCTAGTATTGATTACTATATCAATATCGTTAATGACCAAGCCGTCTTAAGAAGACTTATTCAAACATGCCGTGATATCGACGCTGCTTATTTAAGTGAAGAAATCACTGATGTTAACGAATTCATCGCTAATAGTGAAACAACATTAAAAGATGCGGTTGAAAAAAGAAGAGTCGCAGAATTCAAAAAAGCCAAAGATGTTGCCGAAGAAGTTAAATTAAATATCGAAACACCACAAGAAGTGAAAACCGATGGTGTTAGTGGTCTTACCACTGGTTTTGATAGATTAAATAAAATCACTCAAGGCTTCCATCCAGGTGACATGATCATTGTTGCCGCTCGTCCTTCTGTTGGTAAAACCGCTTTAGCGCTTAATTTCGCCTATAGAGCGGCAAAACGTACAAATAAGCCTATTGCTATCTTCTCTTTGGAAATGCCTGCGGAAGCGCTTATTAAACGTCTTATCGGTGTGGAATCCGCTGTGTCATTAACCAAAATTACCACAGGTAACCTTGTGGGTGTTGAAAGAGCAAAAGTGGCTAACGCCATTTATAAAATTGGTAGTTTACCAATCTATATTGATGATTCCCCAAACGGCAAGTTAATGGATATCATCGCTAAGAGTAGAAAACTCCAAGCCAATGAACCTGAATTAGGTATGATTATCGTCGACTATTTAGGTTTAGTGACTACTGGTAGTACCTCTAAAGGATCAGACTCTCGTCAAGAAGAAGTCCGCAAAACATCCTTAGCCCTCAAAGCTTTAGCGAGAGAACTTCAAGTCCCAATTATTGTCGTTTCACAGTTATCCCGTGACGTTGAAAAACGTGGTGAAAATAAACGTCCTATCCTTTCTGACTTACGTGACTCTGGTTCTATCGAACAAGACGCTGACGTCGTCATGCTCCTTTACCGTGAAGACTATTATAAAAATAGTAAAGCGCCTAACAATAACGCCGGTAATAAGAAGATGAGTAACTTAAGTGGTAGTGAACGTTTTGAAATGGTGAAAGAACAAAAAGAAAAGATTACTGGTGAACCAATGGGTGGTGACGTTTCTTATGTTGAAGTTAACGTCGCTAAAAACAGAAACGGTCAAACTGGTAATGCCTATCTCTTCTTCTATAAGAGCTTCGGTAGCTTTGATGAACCAACCGAAGAATGGCTCAAGCAAATGCGAGAGATAGCCGAAAACGCAGCGAACTAATGTACTACCATATTATTGCTTCTGGTTCGAAAGGTAATGCGACCATTATTGTCTCTAATAAGACCGTATTATTAATTGATATGGGTATTTCTTTGACCCGTTTAACCGAAGGACTAGGAGAAATCAATTTAAGTGTAAAAGACATCACAGGTGCCTTATTTACCCATAATCACGCTGATCATATCTCTGGACTTAAATTCATTTCCCCAAAGATTATGTATGCATTAGAGGGAACTCTTCCTACTTCTTTATCTAATGTCGTTGAATTAAATAAACCATTTACTATCGGGGACTTTGTTATTACCCCAATTAAGACTAGCCATGATGCGATTAATCCATGTGGCTTTTTCATTAAGGATAAAGAACAATCATTATTTTATATGACTGATACAGGAGTCTTCCTAGAAGATAACTTACCATTAGTGAAAAACCCAACATATCTCATCATTGAATCTAATCATGATATTAAGATGCTCTTGCACACTAATAGACCATTTGAATTAAAGAATAGGATTCTTTCAGAATACGGCCATTTATGTAACGAAGATAGTGCGATCGCAGCGATATCTATTATTGGAGATGCCACGAAAGAAATTACATTAGCCCACTTATCAGAAGAGGCT
>CAMNMM010000085.1:0-4262 GCA_946544655.1 uncultured Caryophanales bacterium
AGATGGTTTCAGAGGTGAGGCTAATGAATTATTAAATTCAGATAGAGCGTATAAGATTGGTAGATTCCTTGGTTGGTTCTACTCTAATCCTAAATACAATATGCAAAAGCCAGGCTATAGGGCCAAGATCGTTATTGGTAAAGATACAAGACGTTCTTCCTATATGCTTGAATACGCTGTTGCAGCAGGTGCAGCATCATCTGGTGCGGATGTTGAACTTCTCCACGTTACAACCACTCCATCAGTCTCTTATATCGTTAGACAAGACTGCTTCGACTGTGGTGTCATGATTACTGCTTCTCATAACCCATTCTATGATAATGGTATTAAAGTCATTAATGGTAATGGTGAAAAGTTAGAAGATGCAGTGGCCTATTTAGCGGAAGCTTATTTAGATGGTGATTTCAAAACCTTAGGTTTAGAAGAAGGTGAAACTGATTTACCATTTGCTAAACGTAGTGATATCGGCACAATTAATGACTACTCCAGTGGTAGAAATAGATATATTGGCTATCTCATCTCTTTAGCCAAACACTCCATGAAGAAATTAAAAGTGGGTTTAGATGCCGCGAATGGTGCTTCTTGGATGATTGCTAGAAGTGTATTCGAAGCACTAGGGGCTCAAGTCTTTATCATTAATAACCATCCAGATGGTTTAAATATTAACTTCAATGCGGGTAGTACACACATTGAAAGCTTCTGTAAATATGTTAAAGACAATAAGTTAGATGTTGGCTTTGCCTTCGATGGTGATGCTGATAGATGTATCGCTGTTGATGAAAACGGTAAAGAAGTTGACGGTGATAAGATTATGTACTTATTAGCCTGTAAGTTACAAAATGAAGGTTCATTAGATAAGAACACCGTCGTGGCCACAATTATGTCTAACAGTGGTCTTGCTAAAGCCTTAAAACAAATTGGTGTTAATTTAGAAAGAACCCAAGTTGGTGATAGATTCGTCTTTGAAAGAATGGTCAATGAAGGCTATGTCTTAGGTGGTGAACAATCTGGTCATATTATCATTAAGAAATACGCGACTACTGGTGATGGTGTTTTAACCGCTATCATGGTCGCGGAAGAAATGCTTGAAAGAAAAGAAGCGTTATCTAAACTTGTCGCCCCAGTTAAAGTGTTACCACAAAAACTTAAAAACGTCAGAGTTACCGATAAAGCCGCAACTGTGGAAGATGAAGTCGTTAAAGCTAAATTTGACGAAGTTAATAAAGAAATCGGTGATAATGGTAGAGCCTTATTAAGACAATCTGGTACTGAACCAGTTGTCCGTATCATGGTGGAACTTGGTTCACTTGCGGAATGTGATAAATATATCGACGCGATTTATAACGTCATTAAGAAGAGAGGTTATGTCATCGATGAATAAGAAAGCTGTCTTAACTAAAGATCTCTTCGATTGTAGTAGTGATTTCCTTAGAGAATATTTTGATAATTCAACCTATCCTTGGGAATTACTTCCTCAAATTAAAGAAATCATTAAAAAAGTCTTAGAACAAGGTTTACCAGGTTATACCTTACTTAAAGAAGGCGTCCTCGTAGGGGAAAATGTTAACATTGCACCTACCGCGACAATCATTCCTCCAGCGATTATTGGTAATAATACAGAAATTAGACCAGGAGCCTATTTAAGAGGCAATGTCATCGTTGGTGATAACTGTGTCTTAGGTAATTCTTGTGAATTTAAAAACTGTATCCTTTTATATCATGTACAAGTCCCACATTATAGCTATGTTGGTGATAGTGTGCTAGGTAACTACGCTCATATGGGTGCAGGTAGTATCTGCTCTAACTTAAAGAGTGATGGTAAGAATATCGTTATCCATGGTGATAAGGATTATGAAACAGGATTAAGAAAAATAGGCGCTATCTTAGGTGATTATGCTGATATTGGCTGCCAATCCGTTCTTAACCCAGGTACAGTCATTGGTCAACACTCCCAAATCTATCCATTATCAATGGTGAGAGGTGTTGTCCCAGAAAATAGTATTTATAAAGCTAAAGACAATATTGTCGTAAAGGAGAAAAGATAATTATGAAAGTCGTCGTTGGCACTAACGAAGAAATCAGCAAATTAATCGCTGAAGAATTTATCAAACAAGTTCAAGCTAAACCAAACAGCGTTTTAGGTTTAGCAACAGGTACATCCCCAATTGAAGTGTACGCTAATATGATTAAGGCTAATAAAGAAGGTCGTGTATCATTTAAAGATGTTGCGACATTCAACCTTGATGAATATATCGGTTTAGAAGGAACACATGATCAATCATATCGTTACTTCATGAACAAATACTTATTCGATGGTTTAGATATCGATAAAGCGCGTACACACGTGCTTAAAGGTGTCGGTGATTATTTAGCCTACGCTAATCAATACGACGCTCTAATCGCCTCTTTTGGTGGCATTGATCTTCAAATCTTAGGTATTGGTAGTGATGGTCATATCGCTTTCAATGAGCCAGGTACTCCATTTGATTCCTTAACCCATGTCGCTGAATTAACAGAACAAACAATCAAAGATAACTCAAGATTATTCAATGATATCTCTGAAGTTCCTACCAAAGCGGTCACTATGGGCTTAAAGAGCATTATGAATGCAAGAAAGATTGTTTTAATCGCTACTGGCAAAAACAAAGCACAAGCTATCTATAACTTATTAAAAGGTCCAATGACTGAAGAAGTTCCATGCTCCATCCTTCAAAAACATCCAGATTGCACAATCTATGTTGATGAAGATGCATATAGCTTAGTTAAGTAACTTAATAACAATTCATTAAACAAACCGATGACAAGATGCATCGGTTTTTTAATACGCTTTTAAATTATTAACTTAAAAAAGCGTGAACTTATCAAAATCTTTTGTGAGGCTTATCTTTTTGAATTAAAATAAAAGAGGTTTAATTGAAAATTAACTAACACATTGAGGTTTTTAAATGAGAAAGATTGATCACGATGGTTTGCTTCTATGTAAAATCCAAGGCGCTATTTTTGAAGATTCCTTAAAGAAAACTAATACGAGTTCAGAAATATTCATTCGTCGCTTTATGCTTTCTGATATTGCCAAACAATTCGATTCGAAAGCGTATTTGGATGGCACGCTTACCAAAGACGAAGTGTTTGAACTAATCGAAGAAGAATACGGTGAATCAAACTACGGGAAAAATAAATATAATAGTGAGGCTTTATATTGGATAGGCTACTTATATCGTTATTTTTCTTATACTTATGAGCTTACTTCAAAACAAGTCTATCGTTATATTAAGCCAAAGGAATTGAATGGTCTTTATCTTGCGTATCATACGCTTGATTGTGCTCAAGCTATTGAACGTATCTTAGAAGCTAAAAATATCTCTTTCGATATTGATGAGCAAAACAAAAGGTTATTACAAATTATCAAAGAAACTAGATATAAAAATGAAATAACAATAAATCCAGTTTCTGATGGTGGTATGTCACATCGTTCCATCTTCAAATACAAAGGCAAGAATGTTGGACGAATGGATGCTGTTAAAACGGAAACCGCTTTTGGCTTTAAAATAACTGTTTCTAGAGATTATTCTAAAAGAGGTATGGAATCCACTTTATTATTAAAGACTCTTGAATTAACCAAATCATTCAATAGTGTTAAAAGAATGGCCACGTCCGTTAATAAAGACGAGCAAGCAATGATAGAGGCCCTTAAGCGTTATGACTTTATTTATCAAGATGAAGATGAAAAGAACATCTATTTTGAAAAGAAACTTAAAGTTACTAAATCTTAATTAACTTATTGCACTTAGTGCATCTTAAGCCATTAGGCACAATAGAGAGTGTGCCCCCACAGTCGGGACATATTTTCTTTTCTATCGCTGCTCTTAACTTCTTTTGATATTCTCTTCTATCTTTAGTAATCTTCCTGATGCTTTCTAAATGCATCTCATCATTCACATAAGCTTCTTTATCTAGAAGTGTTTGATAGATTGATTCAATGACTTCTTTAGATAGTGGCCTTTCACTAGTGATGAGATTAATTCTTTTCAAGATATCTTCTGGTCCACAGACGTTAAATAAATCTAATTCATCTACGTTACTACGTACAAACACTACGAAGCAGTAGATAGGATAGTCCTTACCTAATGTTCTTTTGATAATTCTTATATGTGATTGATTTTGTTTAAGTGGATTATGGAATGTTTCAGTTTTCACTGAACCTTTATATGGATATGTCATTTTCCAATATGAATCATCTTCTAAACCAGTTATACAGCCAA
>CAMNMM010000086.1:0-4219 GCA_946544655.1 uncultured Caryophanales bacterium
TAAGACTCGACTTAAGAGAATTAAGAAAGAAATCCGGTGGTTTCTTCGGTTCTGGTGAATCTACAGGTTCTATCGGTGTTGTTACCATTAACATGCCAAGAATTGCTTATTTATCCACAGACGCTGAAGACTTCTATAGAAGATTAGATCACATCATGGATATCAGTGCTCGTTCACTTAAAGTGAAACGTAACACCATTACCACATTAATGGAAGCTGGCTTATATCCATATACAAAGAGATATTTAGGTAACTTCAATAACCACTTCTCCACTATCGGTTTAGTCGGTATGAACGAAGCTTGCTTAAACGCTCGTTGGATTAGAAAAGATTTAACAAATCCAGAATCCATCCAATTCACAAAAGATGTTCTCAATCACATGAGAAACAAACTTTCTGATTATCAAGAATTATACGGTGACTTATATAACTTAGAAGCCACCCCAGCGGAATCTACAGCTTATCGTTTAGCTAAACACGATAAAGCTTTATATCCAGATATCATTACCGCTTCTGAAAATGGTAGAACTCCATACTACACCAACTCCTCACACTTACCAGTTGGTTATACAGAAGATATCTACAAAGCTCTTGATATCCAAGATGGCTTACAAACCTTATATACTTCTGGTACAGTCTTCCACTGCTTCTTAGGTCAAAAATTACCAAGCTGGAAGTCCTGTATGAATCTTGTTAGAAAGATCGCAGAAAACTACCACATCCCATATTACACAATGTCTCCTACATACTCTGTATGTAAAGACCATGGTTATATCACTGGTGAACAATATGTCTGTCCAAAATGTGGTAAGAGAACTGAAGTCTATTCCCGTATTACTGGTTACTATAGACCAGTCCAAAACTGGAATGATGGTAAGACAGAAGAATTCCAACACCGTAAAGTATATGAACCTTCAAAATCTAAACTCACACACAAAGTCACTGACGTTTTAGGTAGCCAAGTCGAAGACGAACAAGAAGAAAAAGCTGTTTGCAATGAAATCTTATTATTCGCCACAAAGACATGTCCAAACTGTAAGATGGCTAAGATGCTTTTAGACAAAGCTGGTGTCAAATACAGTGTTGTTGATGCTGAAGAAAACGCTGAACAAACCAAAGCATTTGGTGTCAGAAAAGCTCCAACATTAATCGTTCCAAAAGAAGATGGCACTAACGATGTCTTCGAGAACGCTTCCAATATCAAAGGCTACATTGAGAGTTTAAACTAATATGATTGATGTCATTGTTGTTGGCGGTGGTCCCGCAGGGATGAGTGTGGCTCTGAACTTACTCAGAGCCGGTCGCTCAGTCTTAATCTTAGAAAAAGAGAATTTTGGTGGTCAAATCGCCAATTCTCCGCGTGTCGAAAATCTTCCAAGTATCAAAGAGATTTCTGGTCTAGATTTTGCTGGTAATCTCTTTGAGCAAATCCTTGATTTAGGCGCTAAATTTGAACTCGAAGAAGTCCAAAGAGTCTTAAAGGTTGATGACGTTTTTGAAGTCACCACTAATTACCATACATATCAAGCAAAAGCTGTTGTCTTAGCTAACGGCGTTAAGCACCGTAAAATGGGTCTTCCAAATGAAGAAGAATTCATTGGTAAAGGTATCTCATTCTGCGCGGTGTGTGATGGCGCATTCTATAAGGATAAAGACGTCTATTTAATCGGGGATGCTAATACCGCTCTTCAATACGCTTTAATGCTTGCGCAAACAAGTGCTAATGTTTATGTCTTCACCTTATTTGACCGCTTCTTTGCTGATCAAATCTTAGTAGATCGTTTAAGACAAAAAGATAACGTTCACATTACTCACAACATGAATCTTATCGCTTATTTAGGACAAAACGAATTAGCGGGTTTACGTTTTGAAAATACCATGGATCACACTATTCATGAATATCCAACTAATAATGTTTTCGTCGCTATCGGTCAAGTTTCACAAAACGATTTATTCAAGTCCTTAGTGGAAACTGACGAACATGGCTTCATCATTACTAACGAAAGAATGGAAACATCTCTTCCTGGTTTATTCGCCATAGGCGACACAAGAAAAAAAGACGTCCGTCAAGTAGCAAGTGCAGTTGGCGATGCTTCTATTGCTAGCGTCTTTATTGATAAATATTTGATGCTTAAGCGTTAATAACCACGTAGATTCACTTCTGGAATAAATCCAGAAAGATAATCTCTTAATTTACTGGCTTCCACTACGTCAACTTCGTGGAGGCCTTTTTTAATGCAGCCCTCTCTATCCACAAACTTTTGTAAGAATAAGCGCTTTGCGCCTTTGATTAAATCTTTAAAAGCATCATAGTCCATTCTTTCATGGAATTCTTTGACTAAAGTTGTTCTAAATTCATAGTCAGGAGCTTTATTAATAATAAGAGAAATACTCTTTTTAATATTATCAACATTGATGAATTTTAGACCACATGTTTCCGCATATAAATTAGGACAGTTTTTAATGTCCATGGCAACATAGTCTAATAGTCCTTCATCAAGTAATTCTTCTAATAATTCTGGGTTAGTGCCGTTAGTGTCTAATTTGATTAAAAAGCCAAGGTCTCGAACCGCTTTGATTTTAACCTTCAAATCTTCTAACATTGTTGGTTCACCACCACTGAAAACAACGGCATCTACAAGGCCAGTTCTAGTCTTTAAAAACGCTAAGATTTCATCAAAGTCAATCTCGTCTTCTTTGCTCGCGCCTAATACGGCTGCACCATTATGACAAAACGGGCAACGCATGTTACACGCTTGGGAGAATAAGACCACAGAAACCTTGTCTTCGTAATCTAGTAATGAGAGTTTATCAATACCAACAATTGCCATAGTATTAATATTGTAATATTAAGTTGCCTTAGAATCAAATATCGTTATAATAATTCTTATATGGAACACAATAATATTTCTTGGGATGAATACTTTATGGGTATCGCTTCTTTGAGCGCTTTAAGAAGCAAGGATCCCAATACAAAAGTAGGCGCATGTATCGTCGACGACGATAATAAGGTCGTATCTATCGGCTATAATGGTATGCCAAAAGGTGTTGATGAAAGTCAACTCTCTTGGAACAAAGGTGAAGGCTTAGATTCTAAATATCTATATGTCTGTCATGCAGAATTTAACGCGATTTTAAATACGCGTAACGGAAGCGCGCTTAAGGGCTGTCGCTTATATGTCACATTATTCCCATGCAATGAGTGTGCGAAAGCATGCGTACAAGTGGGCATTAAGGAAATTATTTATTTAGAAAATAAATACGCTGACACAGTTGGCGTTCAAGCTAGTAGAAAAATGCTTGAATTAGCTGGCATCAAATTAAGACAATTCAATGCGAAAGAATTGAATGAAATTGTAAAGTAATATGACTATCAAAGAATACGTTGCTCTTCGTAAGGAAGAGATTAAAAATTTAGTAGCGGGTTTAGAAAGAAAACCATGCATCGCTATCGTCCAAGTTAATGAAGATGCGGCTAGCTGCGCATATGTGCGCGGGAAGCTTAAAGATGCTGATGAATTAGGCATCAAAGCAGACTTAATTAAGTTACCTTTAGAAACAACTCAAGAACAACTTTTGAAGGTTATCGATGAATTAAACAAAGATGACATTCATGATGGCTTTATCGTCCAAATGCCTTTACCAAAAGGAATCGATGAGGAAGTCATTAAATTAGCGGTTGATCCTAAAAAAGATGTCGATGGTTTCCATCCATTGTCCACTCTTGTTCCATGTACCCCAAAAGGTATTATTAACTATTTACACTTTGAAAAGATTCCTATGCAAGGAAGAAATGCTGTCGTTATTGGCCGTAGTAATATCGTCGGTAAACCAATGGCAAAACTCCTTCTTAAAGAGAATATGAACGTGACCGTTTTGCATAGCAAAACCACTCCTGAAGATATGGCTTTCTATATCGCTCACGCAGATATCATTGTTGTAGCGATTGGTAAAGCTGGTTTCTTAGATAATCGCTTCACTTATAAAAAAGATGCCGTTATCGTTGATGTTGGCATCTCTAGAACTGAAGATGGTTTAAAAGGTGACGCTATTCCAGGACTTCCAGTTGGTCTTCAAACTCCAGTTCCAGGCGGTGTTGGCCTAGCCACTAGATTAGCTCTTTACGAAAACTTATTAGAAATCCACGGCGTTAACAAGTAGGTTAGCGCCTTTTCTTTAAGAAAGTAATTTTTCCCTTCTCTTTTTTGATGAGATGGCG
>CAMNMM010000087.1:0-4214 GCA_946544655.1 uncultured Caryophanales bacterium
TAGCTTATTCGTGGCTTTAGAACCTGATAGAACTAGAGTGACTGGTAACTTCTATAAGAATGTTACTAAGAGGGCCATATTATCTGGCTTCTATATGTTTATACCGGTTGCTATATGTCTCCTATATGTCTTATTTAGCCAAGTGATTAGAACTCAAACATTTGATGTTAAATCATTAGCTACAGTATTTGATATAAACACACATGAAATTATTAGTATTGGTTGGATTCCTACAATGGCCTTATGTGTCACTATTTCTGGCTTTATTATCTTCTTTAAGAACTGTCGTCCATTTACGACATTTAGAAAGTTCTTATATATTATTACCTTAGCAGTGGTGTTATTCATTTTATGGTTAGCACCTGAATTCTTCATTGTCAGTGGTACGGAAATGGTGAATGAAGTAGGTGGTTTCCTTAAGATCTTCCCATATATCTTTAGCCATATTGTTCCTAACTTAACATTATCCTTATTTAAGACAATGACCTTAGAACAAATTATCTTTGTTGGTGCACATGCTTTAGTAGCGGTTCCTCTTTATCTACTGAATGAGAAGTTCGGTGGTAAATTATTGGATTTAACTTTATTTTCGAAGCGCGAATATAAAGATGAATAGGGTTTTATGATGCGTGAACGCATCGTTAAAGCATCTATTTTATGAATCTAAGCAAAAAATCAGCAATACCAATAAGGACATATCCCTCGGGATCTCTCATTTCTTTATATGGCTTATTCACAACAAGTATTTTTTGAATAGGATCTTTTAAGTGATTATATGGCTTCTTTTCTCTTTCTAAAGTTTCATCCTTTGAAATATCATCTGCCACTTGAACATAGAATATCCTAGTTCCTTTCGTGGCTAAAAAATCTATTTCGTATTTCTTTTTAACATTTTTATTATCTTTGTTACGCTCCACTCTTTCATAAGTTCCAACATTCACTGAATATCCGTTGTAAAGAAGTTCGTTAAATATAACGTTCTCAAGCATGTGGCCTTCGTCGGGCTTGGAAAAATTGAGCCTAGCATTTCTTAAACCTAAATCTGTGAAATAATACTTTCTTAATGCACCGATTTCGTTTCTTCCTTTAACATCATATCTAGTGGCTTCTTGAATAATAAAAGCATCGAGAAAATAATTAATGTATTTTGTGACCGTGTCTTTGTCGATGGCTTCTTTTTTAACACTTTGGTAGGTGTTTGATATTCTTTCGGAATTGATTAATCCTCCGACTGAATCACTAATAATGTCGCTTAGCTCATCAAGTGCTTCACTTTTATTGAGCCTATTGTGTTCTAAAATATCACTAAAATATGTCGTCTTAAAAAGACTTTTGAGGTAGTTTTTTCTTCTCTCTTCATTCTCTTCTAAAACCGCTAGAGGCATACCGCCATATGTTATATAATCATTTATCATTTCTGGGGCATACCCTTTTTTATAATTAGCGTATTCATCAAACGATAGAGGAGACAAGTGAATTTTTGTTGCCTTATCTCTAAATTCAGTAACAATATCGCTGGAAAGCATTTTTGAATTACTTCCAGTGACATATAAATCGATATTAGGCTCTCTAGAAAGACCCAGCACAACATCGACAAATGTAACAACATTTTCATCTCCGTCTTTTGCTAATACAATTTGCCCGTTAGTGAAAGCAGGATTGATAATGGATGTGACTTTTTGAATTTCATCTAAAATGACATAGCAATCATTTTTCCCTTTACAGTAGTCCCTAACGTATTTTCCTAAAGCGATAGGATTTCTTAATTCAGCGTTTCTATCATCATCTAATTCGATAACCACAATATTATCACTACTAACGTGGCACTCTTCTTTTAGATATCTAGTATACATTTCTTTGAGAAGATAAGATTTTCCACATCTACGGATACCAGTAATAACTTTTGGAAACCCGTTATTTTTTGCGCTAATAAGTTGATTTAGATATTTAGTACGTTCAATCATAAAATCTCCTTTTTGGTAGAATTCTACCTTTTCTTCGATTTTATTTTACTCGACTTGGATTAATATTTCAATTTGAGTAATGATTTTTTAAAATTATTATTTGCTCAAACTCTCGCTGTTTTTGTCGAAAGGCATATGAAAAATACAAGCACATCTTATTGAAAAAATGTCGGTTAACCGATATAATTAAGGCATGACATTTTTGGATTTATTAGCAGAGAAAAAAACGACAGTATATTCACTATCAACCAATAGTGGAGTTCCTAAAACAACTCTAACTGATATCGCTTCAGGAAAAGCTGATATTTTGGAGTGCTCTGGCAAAACCTTGCTGGCTATTTCAAAGAGTTTGCATATTTCAATAGAAGAACTGCTCAGTTTAGAGAGAGAAGAAGCTAAAACCCTTTTGCCTGGTTTTTTATTGGACTCCATTTCTGAGTATAGAAAAGCCATTCGTAAAGGAAGCACACTGATTGATTGCTATAGCGATCAACTAAATAGTTCAATCAATGTCGCGGAAGTTGAACATCTTATTTCAAAAGAACAAGCCAATAGACTCCGCGCTCGATATTTTTAAAGGAACAAAAAGAGTTCTTAAGGAAGATTTTGAAACTGAGAAAAGAATTAATTCTAGATAACGCGTATAATAAGTTATTGGAAAAATAAAACGAGGAATACACTGGAGGTTTTGTTATGAAGAAAATAGTAAAACTTTTGCCTTTATTATGTTTAGTCACGATTGGGCTTGCATCTTGTTCTTTTTTAGATTTCCTTCCTAGTGGTGATAGTGGCTCATCCACTTCTATCATAAACACGACCAGTAGCAACACTAGTAAATCAGATTCAAGTAAAGACACTAGTGGTTCTAGTGGTTCCACTAAAGAAGAATATGTTGAAGCTACATTAAGTGATGATAACGCGACATATGACGCTTCTACTAAGACATACACAATTAGCTTAAATGCGGGTAACAGATATTACATTGCTTTTAACACCAAAACAAATACGGAATTTAAAAAAGTTTATAGCGTAGTAGGGACAGCTAGTTCATATCTAACTGTTAGCGATGCTGGCTTAATTTCCACCTCTAGTGAAATCACTGAAGATAAAAGTGGTGATGTTAAAGTGGACTTCATCAGTGAAGTCACTGAGAAGATATTAAATACCATCACTATCAGAGTAAATATCAAGGCTAAAGAAGCACCCGTTAATACGTTAACGGTTACCTGTGTTGATACAGGCGCCTCTATTAGTGATAACTCTATCGTGAATATGTATGTTGATGATACATATAGCTTTGAAGTTAAATATAACAATCAAAAAGTTAGTAACGCTTTAACTAGCGAATCTGACAAAGTCAGTATCGCTGATAATAAAGTTACTGCCTTAAGTAAAGGTGAGGCCATGGTTAAGGCTAAAAATAATGATAAAGAGATTAACTTCAAAGTTAATATTCAAAATAGAACATTAACTAAAATCTATGCCCCTAATGAAGGTAATGATTTACTTATCCATAATGGTAAGTTATTTATCACTGGTAAAGTCTTTGCCCAATATGACCACGGGGAAGATAAAGAATTATCATTCACTGATGGCTTAACATATACCATTAGAAATAATGACACTGCCACTAAATCAGTTTCGCTTTTATATACAGAAAATGGTGTCACTAAATCAGTGACATATAACGTTAAATTCTT
This sequence comes from uncultured Caryophanales bacterium, assembly GCA_946544655.1. Taxonomy (GTDB): domain Bacteria; phylum Bacillota_I; class Bacilli_A; order RFN20; family CAG-826; genus RUG14515. Next base: position 3,665 of record CAMNMM010000087.1, read on the forward strand.
TGTAAGTGAACAATATGTTGGTGATGATACTGCGTTTAATTTCTTAGATTATGGTATGAAGTCAGTATATGGTGAACTTCATTATTTACCAAATGAAGGCAATGTTAAATTCTTAGTTATTCCTGTTTGGTTCTCTAATTCTGAAAGTTTCTTTAAAGAATCACATAAAACACAAATCTTAGAAGATATTAGAGCAAAGATATTAGAAGAAAAGACTGAAGATAATTATTGGTCACTTAAGTCATATTATGAAACTGAATCAAAAGGTAAGGTTCATATTGACGCGACTATTAGTGACTTCTATACATCTGGTACAAGCTTAGTGGACTATACCGATACTGGTGATACTAGCTTAACTTATAAGTTAGTTAATGACGCCACTAACTGGTATTTCTCTAAGAATCCAACTGATTCCATTAATAATTATGATAACGATGGAGATGGTAAAGTCGATGGTGTTATTTGTTACTACGCTGGTAACTACTATGGCGCTAAAAACGCTACTATGAGAAGTGTGGCTTATGCCTTTACGAATAATAGCGATAGTAGA
>CAMNMM010000088.1:0-4213 GCA_946544655.1 uncultured Caryophanales bacterium
CCAGTGACGGTCATGGCTAAAAAGCCAACGCTTAATAAAAGTAATTTTTTTAAATTTTTCATAGAGTTCTCCTATAAAATTATCGAACGTTTATATTATTTTATCACTTATCATAGATAAGACAAAGAATTTGTATTTCAACAAAAAACTCCTTACTAATAAGGAGTATTTAACAATGGTCGGAACGATCAGATTTGAACTGACGACCCCTTCCACCCCAAGGAAGTGCGCTACCAAGCTGCGCTACGTCCCGATGACGTATTGTCATTATACACAATTTAATAGCGTTTAATAACTTTATCAATATTGTGGTCGGTAATAAGGTCAATATGGTCAAAGAATTCCTCTTCTTCTTTATCAGGCATTTCAAAGTTATCGATTAACTTTAATAATGCATCTTCAGGAATAGGATATTCTCTTTCTCTATTTTGTTTTAAAGTTAAATCTTTATCAATATGGAACACCACCAAATCAATCTCATCATATAGTTTTCTATATGGTTTAATTAAATCTAAGCGATATTCTTTCTTCGCATTTGTAGCGTCCAATATCACTATTCCATCTTTATCTTCACTATAAGTTTTGATTAATGAATAAAAGATTTTCCACACTAAAGGGTCTTGGCTTAAATCTTGTTGATTACCACATATATCTTTTCTAATTTGATCACTACTAATGATATAAACGTGCTTTTCTTTATCTTCCCTTAAGGCATTAGAAAAATAAGATTTACCACTGCCAGGAACACCAGAAAGAACAACTAAATAATTCATAATACTTAAAAATAGGCAAAGAAAAAGTGAACACTAAGATTCACTTGTTCTAATTTGTTTTATTTTGCTAAACGCTTTTCAACTTCAGCGTTTACATCGCCCTCTTGCATAGCGACTTCAAGTAAAGCAATAACATCTTCTTCAGTGAGAAGACCACTCTTTACGACTTTGCGTGTGGCTTTCTTTAAGTCTTTTTTAATGACTTTTAATAATGCTTCGTTTTCTTTTCTCACAGCAATCTTTCTTTTAACGCTGCTTAAAAGAGCATCTGGAACGTATTGGGAAATAATTTTCTTTCCTTCACGCCATTGACGATAACAATATGTATGACCGCTAATTTGTTTCACGGAAATATAGCCGCATGGTAAGTTGGCAATGTTCTTTTGCACTTGCGCGTATTCATCTACGATTTGCACAAGAGCTTCTACTTCTCTTAGATCTTTTTTCATAAACAAATATTTCCTTAACCTACGATAAAATTATATAAAAAAGATTTTATTGATGTCAACATTTCTTTTGTAGGGTTAAAAGTAAGAAAAAAGGTGATGTAAACATCACCTCTTTAAGTGTTTGATTTAAATGAACCTTAATTAGTCCTTGATCACTTCTTTTACTACTGAGGCAAGAGAAGCGGCCTTTTCCAAATTGTTTGGAAGGAAGATTTTTGTGGCTTTACCATCCGCAATCTTGGCTAAAGATTCATAGTATCTTAAGGTTACGACTGGTTCAGTTGGTTTAGAAGCATTGAGCATCTTAAGACCTTCTGCTTCCGCTTCACGAACAGCACGGATACCATCAGCTTCCGCTTGTTTAACTTTTCTTAAGGATTCAGCTTCACCTTCAGCGCGTAAGATGGCCATTTGTTTTTCCGCTTCAGCGGTAAGAATTTGTGATTGTTTTTGACCTTCGGCCACGAGAATCGCGGATTGTTTTTGACCTTCAGCAAGAAGGACTTTTTCTCTCTTTTCACGTTCCGCTCTCATTTGTTTTTCCATGGCTTCACGGATATCTTTTGGAGGAAGAATGTTCTTCACTTCCACACGATTAACTTTAATGCCCCATGGGTCTGTGGCTTCATCAAGAATCTTTCTCATCTTTTCATTGATTAATTCTCTAGAAGTTAAGCATTCATCAAGTAATAGTTCACCAATGATATTTCTTAATGTAGTCGCGGATAAGTAATTGATTGCGGCCATTGGGTTTTCAACGCCGTACGCATATAACTTAGCGTCAGTGACAACATAGAAGACGACGGTATCAATTTGCATTGTAACGTTATCTTTTGTAATAACTGATTGTGGTTCGAAGTCTCTGACTTGTTCTTTCATGGAGACTCTGACAGCAATTCTATCAAAGAATGGCATTAACATATGCATACCAACACCCCATGTTGTGCGGTAGGCGCCTAATCTTTCAACGATGACTTTTTCTGTTTGTTTGACAATCTTGATGTTGCAAATGATTACCAAAATAAAGATGAATAATAATACTGATAAAATGATGATTAACGCAGTTACTACTGGTGGCATCTTAGTTTTCCTCTACTTTCTTAACTAATAATTTGTTACCTTGAATGGCAACGACTTCCACAACGCTTTTAGCAGCGATTGTTTCTTTTCCGTTTGTGCTAATAGCGGTCCAGAGGACATCATTTAGCCGACAAACGCCTGGTTCAAAAGGCTTAATCTCTTCTTCTAATAAACCTCTTTTACCTACTAAGCTATCAACATTGGAGCTGATAGTGTTGTTCTTTTTTGAATACTTTAACGATAACGGTCTTAACGCTATTAATGTGATCGCACTCACAACCACGAACACTATTACTTGCACCCACCATGGAATTGTTACTCCTGGGATGAGTGAGAATAATGAGAGCACTAATGAGACTAATGCCCCAGCGGCAAACCAAATCGATACTAATGCTGGACCCATGCATTCGACTATCACCATGATAATCATAATGCCGAGCCAGATAGCCCACATCCAATTCTCAAATGGCATACTACTTTTCTCCTGTCTTTATGGTTAGGACGTTTTCCACACTGTCCCAAGTGGTTTCAAATTGTGTTGGCTTATTAGTGAATGGGATTCTTAAGGCTTCACTAATTTGTTTGAGTAATTGCACGGATGAAATACGGGCGAAACTCTTATGGAATTCAATCTTAAGTAAGCAACATTCATCTAACGCACCAGATTCCACGACTTCTTTGGTAAGAGGTTGAACGACAACATTATTTTTATCATCCATACCAACTTGCACTTTATAGGCTGTATCTAGCGGATACATCGCAGTCGTATTTAAAGTGATGTTATTTGCGTAAAATGACGCGACACCGTTACGGTCTTTAACATTAAACCATTTAATCATAAAGAACCTCCTTACCAATAATATACATTTTTATACATAGATATTCAATAATATTCTTTATTTATTTTTAATTTAGATGCAAGCAAAGAAAAAAGACGACACTTTCGCATCGTCTTTATTGGTTTATTGTTTAGGATTAAAGACCGAATTTTTTGATTCTTTCTAATCTGGCTTTCGCGTAATTTTCACACTTTGTTAAGAGTTCTTCAGCGTGGGCTGGGTTGACACGTGGAAGTTGTGAGAATCTTGTTTCAGTCATAACGAAGTCTCTAAGTTTGCTGAAGTCTGGATCCTTCATATCAAGTGTTAATGCTGGTTTGCCTTCAGCTTCATTACGTGGATCGTAACGGAAGATTGGGAAGTAACCACATTCAACGGCTAATCTTTCTTGTCTCATGGAGTTAGCAAGACCGCCTTTGATACCATGGTTAGCACATGGAGCATAGCAGATGACTAATGATGGACCATCATAGCTTTCAGCTTCTTTTAAGGCCTTAATCGCGGCGACTGGGTTAGCGCCTAAGCTGATTTGTGCAACATAGACATTACCGTAGCTCATCGCGATTAATGCTAAGTTCTTCTTCGCTGTTGTTTTACCAGAAGCGGTAAATTTAGCAATAGAACCTGTTTGTGAGGACTTGGAGGATTGACCACCAGTGTTGGAGTAGACTTCTGTATCTAAGACTAAGATATTGACGTCTTCTTCGTTAGCGATAACGTGGTCTAAGCCACCGTAACCGATATCGTATGACCAACCATCACCACCGACGATCCAAACGGACTTATCGGCTAAGTCTCTTTCATAGGCTAAGACTTCTTTAACGCCTTCGTCTTTACTAGCTTTAACTAAGGCCACTAATTCAGGAACGATTGTGCGCATTGCTTGTCTATTCTTGATGTTGGCGTAGTATTCATCAATCTTAGCGACTAATTCTGGTTCAAGACCACGTTCTTTAGCAGCATCTAAGATTTCGATGATGGCTTTGATCTTAGCGTTTGTGGCCACTCTCATACCATAACCGAATTCAGCGTTATCTTCGAATAAGGAGTTAGCCCAGGCAATACCTTGACC
>CAMNMM010000089.1:0-4189 GCA_946544655.1 uncultured Caryophanales bacterium
ATGGCTTTAGTGCCAGTTATTCAACCTCCAATCATTAGACTCTTAACCACTAAGAAAGAAAGAGCTATCAGAATGGAAACTCCAAGAGAAGTTTCTAAGACTGAAAAGATTCTCTTCCCAATCGTGGTTACCGCTATTACATGTTTATTAGTGCCAAGTGCCGCTCCATTAATTGGTTGCTTAATGTTAGGTAACTTAATTAAGGAATGTGGTGTGGTACCAAAGATTAGAGAAACATTAGCGAATACCTTAATGTACATCATCACCATCTTATTAGGTGTCTGTGTTGGTATGACCGCTGATGCGGCTACATTCTTAACCTTAGATACAATCCTCATCTTCGGCTTAGGTATCATTGCCTTCGCTGTTGCGACTGCGGGTGGTGTCTTAGGTGGTAAGTTAATGTGTGTCTTAACTAAAGGCAAAGTTAATCCAATGATTGGTGCTGCTGGTGTCTCTGCTGTTCCTATGGCGGCGCGTGTTGTCCATAAGGAAGGCCTTAGAGAAGATCCAACAAACTTCTTATTAATGCACGCAATGGGTCCTAACGTTGCTGGTGTTATTGGCTCCGCTGTTGCAGCGGGTGTCTTACTCCTCTTATTCGCATAATAAGAAAAACCCAAAAAGCAAAAGTCTTCGCTTAAAGCGGAGGCTTTTTTGTTTTACAATATCCCTATGCAATATCATCAAATTCACTTCCAGGAGATAGATTCCACAAACACATATCTAAAGAATACTTATAAGTTATTAAATAACTTTACTTTCGTATCCACTGATTATCAAAGCCATGGTAAAGGTAGAAATGATAGAACTTGGAGTAGTGAACCTGGTGAAAATTTGATGTTCTCATTTTTGATTAAAGACAAGAACTTATTAAAACAATCACCAATTATTTCACTTTTAAGCGCAGTAGAGGTCGCGAAAGTGTTAGAGACATATAAAATCAAGCACGTGAGCATAAAATGGCCTAATGACGTCTTAATTAATGATAAGAAGGTATGTGGCATTCTTGCGGAAGGTCAACTTCCTGATTATATGGTCGTGGGTATTGGTCTAAATGTTAATCAAAAGAAATTCCCAGAAGGATTAAGAAGACCAGCGACATCATTATGCTTAGAACATAAGAAAGATATTAATATCGAAGAACTTAAAGAGAAGTTATTCCCACAGTTAGTGGATGCCCTAACTAACTTAGATTTGAATAAATCGTTAGAGTACTTTAGAAAACATAACTATTTACTAAATAAGCGAGTAAAAGCTATCGTTAATAATCAAACATTTATTGGCGAAGTAGTGGGAATTGATGATTCATTCTGTTTACAAGTCGTCACCCATGGTATGCTTTTACACATTGATAGTGGGGAAATTGAAATCTTATGAAATTTCTAGGTAAAGACATCAAAGCGGTCATCTTCGATATGGATGGAACAATGATTAATTCCACTGGTCTTTGGCATGAAATTGATAAGAAATTCTTCGCTAAAAGAGGCATGGAACTTCCTAAAGACTACGCACAAAATATTGTGCATCTTGGTTTAAAAGAAGCCGCTAGATTCACTAAGAAGACATATGGCATTAAAGAAAGCGAACAAGAAATTATGGATGAATGGCATCAGATGTCCATTGATATGTACCAATATGATGTGGAATTAAAACCAGGCGTTAGAGAAGTGTTGAATTTAATTAAATCAAAAGGCATTACTATGTCCATCGCTACAGCGAATGATGATTCTTTATATATGCCATGCATCAATAGACTTGATTTAGGTAAGTATTTTGACTTTATCGCTGATGTTAACAACGTCAAAGAAGGCAAACACAGTGTTCGTATTTATTCATATCTATGTGAAAAGATGGGTTCAAAGCCAGAGAACACTTTAGTGTTAGAGGATATGCCAACTTGTATTAAGACATGTCATGATAACGGTTTTGTGACAGTCGCGGTATATGATGATGCTTCTAAAGATTTTGATAATCAAAAAAGGTCTAATTCAGACCTCTTTATCAATGATATGAATGAGCTACTTCCTTTTTTAAAGTAGATCAACATTATATTTCTTAAATTCTTTAATATCGTCTTCAGGCCAATAAGAGGATTGCACTTCTCCGATATGGACCTTTTTTAATAAATACATACATAAACGGGATTGACCAATACCACCGCCTATGGAAAGTGGTAGTTGTTCGTTGATAACCATTTGATGGTACGCTAAAGAGAGTTTACCCATTTCACCTTTAGCTTTAAGCTGTTTCACTAATGAATCTTTGTTGACTCTGATACCCATACTACTTAATTCAAAAGCAATTTGAAGTGGTTCATACCAAAGCAAGATATCACCATTAAGTTTCCAGTCATCATAGTCCGCGGCGCGGCTATCGTGTGGCTTACCATCTTTTAAGTTAGCACCAATTTGCATTAAGAAAACCGCACCATATTGTTTACAGATAGCGTTTTCTCTTTCTTTTCTATTAAGATTTGGATATCTAGCTTCTAAATCTTTAGTGGTGATAAATGTAATGTCTTTTGGTAAATCGTTAGCGAGTTCTGGATATTGTTTTGTTAAAACTTTATAAGTCTTATTAAAGGCTTTATAGATTTTCTTTACTGTTCTTTTTAAAGTGGAAACATTTCTTTCTTTAGGATCTAATCTTCTTTCCCAGTCCCATTGGTCAACATATAAAGAATGGAGATTATCTAAATCTTCAAATCTTCTAATAGCGTTCATATCGGTATATAAACCATCAATGTTATATTTCTTTAAAGCGTATCTTTTCCATTTCGCTAAGGATTGAACGATTTCTAGTTCACGGTTATTTTCATTAACTTCAAAAGAAACAGGTTTTTCATAGCCACTTAAGTTATCGTTTAAGCCAGTGCCTGTTTCCACAAATAGTGGAGCGCTGACTCTCATTAAATCAAGCTCTTTAGCGAGCTCTTTTTCAAATGTATCTTTAATTAATTTAATGGCCCTTTGTGTATCGACCAAATTTAAAACGCTTTGATAGTTTTTTGGATAGATGTTGTTTTTCATGCTAGATAATTTCTTTCTTATTTTTGTTTTTGTAGGTGGTGAATCTAATTTCTAAATCACCATCCATCACTGGTGTACCTTCATCAACACATTCAAAGTCTGGATTTTCATCCAAATTAACGAAGAATACTTCCGCGCCTCCATCAGCGTTGACTTTGGTTAAAAGAACTTGGTCAACATATGGAAGAGTTTGTCTATATATAGAAGCACCACCGATAACGAATACCGTGTCGCTTATTTCTCTTTCTTTCATCGCTCTTAAGAAGTCTTCAAAACTATGAACATTAATGACACCTTCATAGTTGTGTGTTGGATCTTGAGATAAGACAATATTTGTTCTGTTCTTTAATGGTTTACTACCTGGGAAAGATAATAAAGTATTCTCACCCATACAGACAGTATGACCTTGAGTGGTTTCTCTAAAGAACTTCATATCTAAAGGAAGAGAAAATAATAATCCGTTTCTCTTACCAATACCGTATTTTTTATCGCAGTTAAGAATAGAAATAATCATATTAGATAGCCACCGGAATCTTCTTATCTAAAGGCTCATATTCATAATCTTCTAATTCAAAGTCTTCGAGTTTGAAATCATAGAAGTTTTTAACATTTGGATTCATTTTTAATTTAGGAGCCTTGTGTTGTGGTTTAGCAATCACTTCTTTAACAATGTCAATATGTCTATCGTAGATATGCGCGTCAGCGATAACGTGAACAAGTTCACCCGCTTTTAAGCCAGAGACTTGGGCAAACATCATCAATAAGATTGCATATTGTAAAACGTTCCAGTTATTCGCGGTTAACATATCGTTACTTCTTTGATTTAAGATGCCGTTTAATGTATCGCCACTGACATTGAATGTCATAGAATAGGCGCATGGATATAAACCCATTTCGTGTAAATCTTCAAAATTATAGATATTGGTCATAATTCTTCTAGATTGAGGATTATGTTTTAAGTCATATAAAACTCTATCGACTTGATCGAATTCACCTTCTGGATAAATAGACTTTTTCGCGAGTTGATAGCCATAGGCTTTACCGATAGAACCATTTTCATCCGCCCAAGAGTCCCAAATATGGGAGTGTAAGTCATGAATGTTATTGGATTTCTTTTGCCAAATCCAAAGAAGTTCATCTAAGCAGCTCTTAAAAGC
>CAMNMM010000090.1:0-4188 GCA_946544655.1 uncultured Caryophanales bacterium
TTAAACTCACTCATCACGATGTGATCTTTACCAGTGGTGCTACTGAGGCTAATAACCTTGCAATCAAAGGGAACTGCTTTGCTAACCGCTCACGCGGTAAGCATATCATCACAAGTGCGACTGAACATCCTTCTGTTTTAAACACTGTTTTAGAGATGCAAGATTTTGGCTTTGAAGTGACAGTTTTGCCAGTTAATAAAGAAGGGCAAATAGAGGTTAATTCTTTAAAGGCCGCAATTAGGGAAGATACAATACTTGTTTCTTTAATGATGGTCAATAATGAAGTCGGGGCAATTAACCCCATTAAAGAAGTTGGTGAATACCTTAAAAAGTTCCCAAAAATTGCCTTCCATGTTGATATGGTTCAAGCCATTGGTAAATTACCTATAGACTTTAACAATATTGATATGTTCTCTATTGCTGGTCATAAAATACATGGTTTATTAGGCTCAGGCCTATTAATTAAAGAAAAGAAAATCATCCTCAAAGCTATTAATCAAGGTGGGGGACAAGAAAACAATTTAAGAAGTGGCACAAACACTTTAGCCCTTTCCGCTTCCTTAGCGAAAGCCCTTAGACTTGCTATCGAAGGTGAGGCTAATAACTTTAAAAAAGTTAAAGTCTTAAGTGAAAGACTATTAGGCTACTTAAAAGCTAACAAAGATAAATATCTCATTAATTCATATAATGAAGATAATCCATATATCGTTAATTTCTCTCTTCTTCATCATAAAGCAAGTGGGGTCGTGGAAGCCTTATCTAATAGAGACATTATGGTTTCTTCTTTAAGCGCGTGTCACGCGAAGAATGAAGACTATAGTAAGGTCGTCTATGCAATGTATCAAGACTTAAATCTTGCCCATAATACTATCCGTATATCTTTTGATAAAGATAACACAATAGAGGAAGTAGAAGCATTAATTAAAAGTTTAGAAGAAATCCTTAAGGAGATTAAACAATGATCACTTATGACCATATTATGATTCGCTTTGGTGAATTATCCACGAAAGGCAAAAATAAAAAAGACTTTATCCATACTCTCGCAGATAATGTTAAAAACGCTCTTAAGGATTGGCCAGAACTATCATTTGAAACTAGATATGACCATATCTATGTTGGACTAAATAATTTAGACTATCATCCAATTATTGAACGTCTTCAAGATGTAAGTGGCATCCACGCTTTATCTTTAGTCTATAGATGTTCTAAAGAAATCGAAGATATGAAAGAGTCCGCTTTAAACTTAATTAAAGAGGAAGAAGGTAAAACATTCAAAGTCAAAGTTAAAAGAGGCGATAAAACATATCCAATCATCTCCGATGAAATAACTAGAATTGTCGCTGGTCATATCTTAAGAAATACCGAGCACTTGAAAGTGGATGTCCATAATCCTGATATTCTTCTTTCTATTGAAGTTAGACAAGAAGCTGCTTATATCTTCTGTAAGACATATCTAGGTGCGGGTGGCTATCCATTAGGAGTAGGTGGGAAAACCATGCATATGTTAAGTGGTGGTATTGATTCACCTGTCGCAGCCTATCTTATGATGAAAAGAGGAGTCAGTATTGAATGTATCCATTTTGCCTCTCCTCCATATACCCAAATGGGTGTTATCTATAAATTAGAAGACTTATTAAAAGTCTTAACTAGATATCAACCTCGTATTAGATTACATATTGTCCCATTTACTAAGATTCAAGAAGCGATCTACGATAACGCTCCTGAAAGCTACTGTATTACTCTTATGAGACGTATGATGTTTAGACTTGCTGATGCTTTATCTAAACGTCGTAAATGTCCAGTCATCAGTAGTGGCGAATCCATTGGTCAAGTCGCAAGTCAAACTCTTCAATCGATGCACGTTATTAATGCGGTTACTAATACACCAGTCATCCGTCCACTTGCGACCACTGATAAGTTAGAAATCATTAAGATCAGTAAAAAGATTGGAACATATGATATCTCCATTAGACCATATGAAGATTGCTGTACAATCTTTACACCAAAGGCACCTAAAACAATGCCTCATATGGATGAAGTGGAAGAATTCGAAAAGAAATTTGACTACGAATCAATGATCAGAGATGCGATTAATAATGTTGAAGTCAAGATTATTACAAGCGAAACTCAAGATAACGATTTACTATAGAAAAATTGATAAAATCAAAAGAATCGTCACTTTGTGACGCTTTCTTTTTCACCTTTCTTGTCTACCTTTTTTAAAGAGACTATACTAAAAGCAGTTATGAACTTTTTTAAGAAAAACGCTGCTAACTTAATTACATTAATCCGTATCTTTGGTGCGATTGCTTTAATCATGTTAGAACCGCTTTCTCTGTCATTTTTTATCGTTTATGGTATTTGCGGTTTATCTGACGCATTTGATGGCTTAGTGGCCCGTAAATTAGGGATACAGTCCAGCTTTGGCTCCGCTTTAGATAGTTTATCTGATTTATTATTCTATGGCGTTATGGCGGCTAAACTGTTCCCAACCTTCCAAAGATTATTATTACCATATCAATGGGCCATTATTGGTGTTCCAACGGCCTTACATTTTATTGCCTATATCATATGTGCGATTAAATTTAATAGATTTAGTGCGATACATACCTACGCTAATAAAGCCTTAGGCTTATTAGTCTATGCCTTTCCATTCTTCTTTATAGGAGAGATTCCATTATTATGGACAATCTATATGATCGTGGGTGGTGTCATTGCCTTATATGGCTCAGTAGAAATAAATCTAATTCATATCATCGCTAAACGTTATGATACGAGAAATAAATCAGTTTTCTTTATAAGAAGGAATGAGAACAATCCGATAGAAGAAGAAAAATAAAAAGAGCGAATTTAATCGCTCTTTTATCAAACCTTAATTATCAATTAGGCCTTTTTAGCAGTTTTCACTAAATCAGCGAAAGCTTTTGGATCATTGATCGCTAATTCAGATAACATCTTACGGTTGATGTTGATGTTGGCTTGTTTTAAACCGAACATGAATTTGCTATAAGAGATATCGTTTAATCTGCAAGCAGCGTTGATACGTCTGATCCATAATTTACGGAAATCTCTCTTGCGGTCTTTACGAGAGATGTACGCATAGCGTAAGCTGTGCATAACTTGTTCTTTCGCAGTTTTGAATAATAAGTGTTTGCTACCGAAATAACCAGAGGCTCTTTTTAAAACTCTTTTACGACGGGCGTGTGTGACTGTGCCACCTTTAACTCTTGCCATATTCTAGTGTCCTCCTTATTTAACGATGAGAAACTTAATTCTCTTGTAGTCGGTCTTGTGTAAGACAGCGGACTTCATTAAGTGTCTCTTTTGTTTTGTGGTTTTGTGTGGGGCTAAATGTGAAACATAGGCGTGATGTCTAACGATCTTGCCTGTGCCGGTAACTTTAATTCTTTTCATTAAAGCTCTTTTGCTTTTCATTTTTGGCATAATACTTTCCTCCTACTTCTTCTTTGGGGCGAGTATTGCGTACATCCAGCGACCTTCCATCGCAGATGGCTTTTCAATATTCGCGTAATCACTTAATAGAGCGATAAACTTATCCATGACTTCTTGGCCGACTTCGATGTGAGTCATTTGACGGCCACGGAAACGTACGCCTACTTTAACTTTGTTACCCGCTTCTAAGAATTTTTGTGCGGCTCTGGCTTTAGTGTCCATATCATGACCACCAATTTGTGGTGTTAATTGGACTTCCTTGATTTCTACAGTATGTTGTTTCTTTTTAGCTTCTTTAGCTTTCTTTTGTTGCTCGAAGCGATATTTGCTGTAATTGATGATCTTGCAAACCGGAGGTTTGGCCGCTGGCGCAACACATAATAAATCCAAATCATATTCATTGGCTTTAAATTGTGCTTCGCGAGAAGACATTGTTCCGAGTTGCTCACCATTAGGTCCTATTAAAAGGACTTCTGGAAAACGAACGTTTTCATTTACTAAATCTTTGTTTTGGTTATTGGCAGGTTTTTTGTTATTGGCGTAGCGATTGTCGACGATAAGTATCACTCTCCTTTTTGATTTAAAAAACGGATGCGCACAGCACCCGTTAACATTCTTAGCCCATAAGAAGTAGCGTTAGCCAACCAACTTTTGTCAGTCTGGCGAGAAGCGGGTGCCTCTGCTTTCTACGTTTTTGCGTTAAGATATTATCATTATTAATATAATGTGTCAATT
>CAMNMM010000091.1:0-4134 GCA_946544655.1 uncultured Caryophanales bacterium
TTAATCAGTAAGGAAGAACTCAGAAGAGTGAAGATCGCTATTAAGGCTTTGCAACCTGAAGCTGAGATTATTGAATCAGATTTCTGTGATGTTGATATTGATAGATTAATCGATACAGACCTCTTTGATTTCGACAAGGCCAGCGGCTCCGCTGCATGGATTAGAGAATTCGAAGACTGGGATAGCGATGTCGAACATCACGATGACGACGATGACAATGAGGAAGAAGAACACCATCATCATGACCACGATGAAGATGACGACGATGACGATGAACATGAACATGAGCATCATCACCATCATCACCATCACCATGGCATAGAAAACGAAGAAGAAGGTACCGCCCTTGAATACGATATCAATACATTCGTTTATTATCGTAGAAGACCATTCGATCAAGAAAAGTTTGAACATTGGGTCAAAGAAGAAAGCGGTAAACACCATATCATTAGAGCAAAGGGCGTCTGCTACTTCGCTAATGAAAAAGAAAATATTTATGTCTATGAATCAGCGGGTTCTCAAACAACCTTAACTTATTCAAGAAAATGGTTCTCTGCGACATTAACAAAAGCACAATTAACTTATTTAAGACATAACGATGAGAACTTCGCCCATGACTGGGATGATGAATATCAAGATCGATTAATCAAACTCGTGTTTATCGGTCAAAACCTTAACGAGAAAGCTATTAGAAAAGAATTAGATCAACTATAGAATGAAAACAAACATACTTACAAAATACTTCGACATTAAAATGATTTGTGTCAACGGCATGATTGCAGCGTTATACGCTGTTATCACTATTGCCTGTGGTCCTTTATCATATGAATTCTCACAGTTCAGAATTAGTGAACTTCTTAACTTATTAGTGTTCTTTAATCCTAGTTACACTATTGGTTTAACATTAGGCTGTTTACTTGCTAACTTAGCCTCCACCGTTGGGCCACTTGATATTATCTTTGGTACATTAACCACTTTAGTGTCTTGCTTAATTATGATTGTTTATTCAAGATTCATTAAAAATTTATTCTTTGCAGGCTTTATTCCATGCCTTGCTAACGCGATTGTTATTCCTTTAGTCATTTATTATTCATGCATCGGTACGCCAGATGCGATGGAATTAAATCCTGTGACATACTTCACTATGTTTGGTGGTGTCTTCTTAGGTGAATTCGTCTGCATTATGTGCGTTGGTTATCCATTAACTCTTCTTTTGACTAAAAAGAACCCATCATTCTATAGAGTGATATTAGCCACAAGAAACACTGATTATAAGTGGTAAACAAAAACAAAATCTATAACAAAATCTAGTCATAGATTCCTATCGCCTTTCTTAGTTTATTTTCTTCTTCTTTTAAGTCTTTTATGTCTTGTTTTAACTTGATATATTTATCTCTATCTTCATAAGCCTTTCTTGCTTCATCACTATTGATAGGAGCAACATATATAGAGACAATTTTATGACCATCACGATACTTTCGATATAGATACTTGTCTCCATGGACTTTTACTATTACTAGAGATCCTTTTGGATACTTGGCTAGTTCATTAGAAAATACTCTCTGCTTTTGGAGATTCCTTTCTAATTCTTCTTCAAGTACGCCTTTTAATACACTATTCATAACTATATCATATATAAATGTATACAACTTTTCAAGTTATATTACCATTTTGTTGTATACATATCTAATAGAATATTAAATTAAAAATAAAGAGAGAGTAAGTAACAAAAAAATCCCCGTTTCCGGAGATTACATTTAAGTTTGGGGCGAGTGACCAGATTCGAACTGGCGAATGCCTGGTTCACAGCCAGGTGTGTTAGGCCTCTTCACCACACCCGCCAAATGCTTAAATATCATAATATTTTTATATGGTATTGTCAAAGTGTTTTAATAAGAAAAATACCCCACCTATACAGTAGTTGCATAAATGGGGGTATTTCTTTTGATTAGAATTCAATGACTTTGTCACTTGTAATAACTGTGATAAGATCGACAATCCACCAAATCCAGCCAAGGAAGACAGCGATGAGAATCCAAACAACCATCATTGCCCAGTTCTTATCATTGACTTTCTTGATGATACGATAAACCATCCAAGTTAAGTCGAGATAGAAGATACAGAAGATGATTTTAAGGACTTTTGATAAGCCATCCATCCATTTAACGTAGCCCATGTTTTTTTCTCCTTTACATTATTTTTTTATTTGACGAGAAATGCCTTATAACCTAAGTAAGCCTCGTAAACATCAACTTTGGAAACGATTTCCATTGGTGCGTGCATGTTGAGCACTGGAATACCAGCATCGATAACTCTCATATTGTAGTTACCTAAGATGTAGGCGATTGTGCCACCACCACCTTGGTCAACTTTACCAAGTTCAGCGTTTTGCCAGTTAACGTTAGCGTCATCCATTGTCTTTCTAATGAAAGCATAGTATTCAGGCATAGAATCGTTACTGCCTGATTTACCACGACTACCGGTATATTTATTGAAGACTAAGCCTTCACCTAAATAAGCAGCATTCTTTGGATCGTTAACAGATGCATATAATGGGTCATAACCCGCACTAACGTCAGAAGATAACATTTCACTATTTTCCATTGCTAAGCGTGCCGCCCATAATGGGTGATCATTACCCGCTAAAGCGAGAAGTTTAGCAATAGCGTTTTCGAAGAATAAGGATTGTGCGCCAGTGGCGCCGACAGAGCCGATTTCTTCTTTGTCGACTAAAATACAGCAAGCAGTCTTATTGACTTTCTTAGTGTCTAATAAAGCCATTAAAGAAGTATAAGCACAACTTCTATCATCATGACCATAACCAGCGACCATACTTCTATCTAGACCATAGTCTCTAGCAGGACCAGCTGGAACGATTTCGATTTCAGCAGAGATGAAATCTTCTTCATCAATGTCATATTTTTCTTTTAATAAACGTAAGACATTAGCCTTAACTGGTTCTTTTTCATCTTCATCTAATGGCATAGAACCTAAGGTGATATCAAGATTTTCACCTTCAATAGCTTTTGCTAATGTTTTAGCCATTTGGTCTGCGGATAAGTGAATTAACAAATCTGTGACACCAACGATTGGATCTTTTGGATCATCACCGATATTAATATCGACGACTGAACCATCTTTCTTACAAACCACACCGATTAAGGCTAGTGGAATTGTTGTCCATTGATATTTTTTGATACCACCATAATAGTGAGTATCACCTAAGGCAAAGCCTTTAGATTCATAGAATGGGTGTTCTTTTAAGTCTAAACGTGGGGAGTCAATATGGGCTCCTAAGATTCTTAAACCATTTTCAATTGGTTCTTTGCCGATAATGAAAGCGGCAACATTTTTCTTTTTGTTAATGAAATAAACACGGTCACCAGCTTTAACGGATTTGACTTCTTCAGCGTTCTTAAAGCCGCTGGCTTTTAATAACTTTTCTGCTTCACGGACCGCTAATCTTTCGTTTTTAGCGACAGTAATGAAGTCTTTATAGCCTTCAGCGAAGTCCATCACTGGTTTTTTGTCTTTATACTTTAACCAAGCATTTTTGCGATACATAACTAATCTTCCTTTCTTTTAATTTCGATACTGGTATCATTCTATAACATTTTTTCGAAATGTTAAGAAATACGCTTATTTATTATTCTTTAACACTTTACTCAAGCCTTTTTTTGCTGTTTCACGATATCCAGCGTGTAGATCTTTTCCAGTTAAATACATTGTTAACAATGATTCATCAAATGTGACTTTTGCGGTTTCTATTGGCATGATATCCACTATTGAAGCAGCATTAATTGCCTTCAAGGCAAATATTGCACATCTTTCAATACATGGGATTTGAACATAGCCTTTAACTGGGTCACAAGTTAAACCTAATGAATGTTCTAACGCTACTTCTGCGGATTGGGCAATCTTTTTATGTTCATAGTTAAGAGCGGTTGCAATCATCGCTGCACCCATTGCACACGCTACACCTATCTCTGCTTGACATCCTGCTTCCGCTCCTGAGATAGAGGCGTTGCTTTTGGCTAGTAAACCAATAAGACCCGCGACTAAGAAGCCTTTACGAATATCTTCATAAGGAACTTTCTTCATTTCTAGATATTTAACTACACCTGGGATGACACC
>CAMNMM010000092.1:0-4104 GCA_946544655.1 uncultured Caryophanales bacterium
GAAGAAGAGATACCGTATGGCTTATTTGATGTTTTATTACCAGTTTTTGTTAGAGGCTTTGACTGTCAAAAACGTTTCATCTTTGAATCATATGAGAACAAAGACTATCGCGACACAACATTAATCTTTGAAGGTGAAGATGAATATGAAGAAGAAGTTGATGAAGAGGAATACGCTGAAGAAGTAATTAGTAAGATTGACCAATTACCAGTGGATGATTCCGTCATTACTTTCCCAACCATCATCAAAGAAAGAGCAAGCAAACAACGCCACTACGATGAAACAGTGGAAGATACAATCCCAGATCAAGTCTTAACTCGTGGTGTTTATCTCCATAGATTAATGGAACTCGTCGACTTTGTAAGTAAAGATACCTCTTTCATAAGAAATGAAAAAGACAAGAAACTTATTGATAATGTTTTAAGTAATCCAGTCTTTAATGATTTAGGTACCGCTAAGATTTATAAAGAATATGGCTATTATGATGAAACATTACAAACAACTGGTTTCATTGACTTACTATATTTCAAAAATAATGAATGTTATATCGTTGATTATAAGTCTCGTTCTATTGATGATGAAGCTTATGAAAGACAATTAAGAATCTATCAACGTAACGTGCAATTACTATTTAATATTAATAAGGAACACATGCACCTGTATTTATTATCACTAAGTGAAAACCGTATTAAAGAGGTTCAACCGGAATGAACATCAAAGAATTAATTGTTTATGAAGATAAATACTTAGCGATTATTAATAAACCACGTGGTCTTTTATCACAGTTTGATGGTAATAAAGATAATCCTTCTTTAGATGTCATGCTTTCTAATTATCTTGGTAAACAAGCTATGCTTATTAATAGATTAGATAAAGATACATCTGGTTTAATCGTGTTCGCGAAAGACAACAAGAGTGCGAGCGAACTTGCTAATATCATTAATGATCACTCCATCGTGGAGAAACATTATTTAACTTTAGTGGCGGGTAACGTTACTGAAGATGGTGTGGTGGACGCCCCTCTTAGAAAAAGCTATGAACGTAAGAAAATGGTTGTGGCCCCACTCAAAAGTGGTGCGAAAACCGCAGTCACTAAATACTTTGTAAAAGAAAGATATAACGACTATACATTATTAGATGTCCAACTAGTGACAGGTCGTACACATCAAATACGTGCGCACATGTCATATATCCGTCATCATGTTCTTGGTGATATCAAGTATGGTGACTATAAAGTTAACAACTATTTCAAGAAGGAATTTGGCTTCGAAAATCAGTTTTTACATTCCTATAAACTCATTTTTGGGGACATAAAAGGCCAATTTAATTACCTTTCAAATAAGGAATTTATCGCGGAATTATGCCCTGAAATGCAAGAATTATTAAAAAAATTAAATAATTAATTATTTAAATAAAAAAGTTTAAAAAATTTTTAGCAGTCCTATTGACAGAGTGCTAATTTTGGTTATAATGTAGGTGTTAGCAGTCAAAGATGACGAGTGCTAAATATGTAATATAAGGAGGTTGAATTTATGAGAAATTATATTACTAACTATGATCCATTTTTCGACAGATTTTTCCTCAGGGCGAATAACTGCTCCACATCACATATGATGAAGACCGACATCAAAGAAAACAAAAGTGACTATCAATTGTTCATCGAACTTCCTGAAGTGAAGAAAGAGGACACAAGAATCACTCTTGAAAACGGCTATCTTAAAGTCACTGCTACCTTAAATAAGGAAGATGAAAATGACGAAGATTACATCTATAGAGAAAGAAGCTATGGTGAATTCTCTCGTTCATACTATGTTGGCGACACAGTTAAACTTCAAGATATCTCCGCTAAATTAGAGAATGGTGTCTTAACAGTCAACATCAAGAAACGTAGCGAAAAAGAAATCGAAAAAGAACACCTCGTGCAAATCGCATAAAAGGTTTCCCAATAGTACTCCTTTCGCAAAAGCTTAACTTAGCTTTTCAAGCCGTGGTTTATGGGACCACGGCTTTTTTTGAAGAAATACCCCAATAGTGGTAAACTACTAGTGAATATAAATTGTCATTAATGACAAAGATAGGACAGACATTATGAAAGAAACAAAAGAGTTTCAAACTGAATCAAAAGAACTATTAAATTTGATGATTAATTCCATCTATAGCAACAATGAAATCTTTTTAAGAGAATTAATCAGTAACGCCAGTGATGCGATTGATAAATATCGTTATCAAGCATTATCTAGTAAAGGTGAAATGCCTTTAAATGAATTTGAAATCAACATAAGTGTCGATAAAAAGAAAAGAACCATTACCATTTCTGATAACGGTATTGGTATGAGTAAAGAAGATCTTATTAATAACTTAGGTACCATCGCTAAGAGTGGTTCTAAGGATTTTGCGTCTAAATTAAAAGAAGCGAAAGAAAAACAAGATCTCAATATCATTGGTCAATTTGGTGTTGGCTTCTATAGTGCCTTCATGGTGGCTTCTAAAATCGAAGTTTTAACTAAGACATATAACGGTCAAGGTTATTTGTTCACCAGTGATGGTCAAGAAAGTTACACAATTGAAGAAAAAGATAAAGAAACAACAGGTACCCAAATCACTATCTACTTAAAGAAATCTTCTAAAGAAGTAGATTATGATTCTTATCTTGAACAATATAAGATTAAAAACCTTGTGAAGAAATATAGTGACTATATCCGTTACCCAATTAAGATGATGGTCACTAAGAGTGAACAAGTCTTGGATAAAGATGGCAAACCTGTTGAAGGTAAATATGAAGATAAGCAAGTCTTAGAAACACTTAACTCCATGATTCCTTTATGGAAGAAAAATAAGAGTGAAGTGACAGATGAAGACTTAAATGAATTCTATAAGAATAAATTCAATGATTATGAAAATCCATTAGCCTCTTTATTCGTGAGAGTGGATGGCAAGATTACTTATGATGCCTTGTTATTCATCCCAAGTCATATTCCATATAACTTATATAGCGATTCTTATGAAAGAGGCTTACAGTTATATAGCAAAGGCATCTTTATCAAAGATAAATGCCAAGAATTAATTCCAGATTACCTTAAATTCGTTAAAGGTTTAGTGGATTCTGGTGACTTCTCACTTAATATCTCTAGAGAAATGCTTCAACAATCACCAATCATGCAAAAGATTAGTGAAAACGTTGAAAAGAAGATTATCGATAAATTAAAAGATATTAAGAAGACAGACTTTGATAAATATGTCACTTTCTGGAAGAGCTTTGGTGAACTCGTTAAATATGGCATTTATAGCACTTATGGTGCGAAGAAGGAATTATTACAAGACACCTTAATCTTCCACTCCCTCAATAACGAAGATAAATACATCTCTTTAGCGGACTATAAAGAAAAGATGGCTAAAGACCAAAAGTATATCTACTTCGTCAGTGGTGAAAACTTAGATGCGATTAAGTTATTACCTCAACTTGAGAAATATCGTAAAAATAACGTAGACGTGCTATTACTTGATCAAAAGATTGATGAATTCGCTATCATGATGCTACACGATTATGACAAAGTTGAATTCAAGTCCATTAGTGATGAATCCGCGAATGAAGTCAGTAAAGAAGAACAAGAAAAGATCGATAGTGTGACCGCGAATAATAAGAGACTCTTTGATACATTAAAAGAAGCTCTCGCGGGCAAAGTTAACGATGTTGTTGTTTCTTCTAAACTCGTAGACGCTCCTGTATGTGTCTCCACGAAAGATGGCTTATCTCTAGAAATGGAAAAGACACTCAATGAACAACCAGGCGCTGAAGATACAGTTAAAGCGGAAAAGATTTTGGAATTAAATCCAAATCATCCATTGTTTGAAGCCTTTACTAAGATTCAAAACGATGATGAATTAGTGAAGAACTACGCTAGTGTATTGTATGAAGAAGCTATGCTACTTGAAGGTAGAGAAATCGTTGATAAGAAAGCCTTCGTAGATAAAATTAACGAATTGTTCATTCGTGCGATGAAGTAAAGTCCTTCATCAAACAAAATCAAATAAGTCTGCAGAAATGCAGGCTTTTTTGTTTATGCATTGCTATAAAAGTTTACTAACTTGTCATTTGAAGTGTAG
>CAMNMM010000093.1:0-4100 GCA_946544655.1 uncultured Caryophanales bacterium
CATCAGGATGACCATGCGCGGTAAATATCACAATATCTTTACTAGTGAATTTCTTAAGAACCTCTAATGGATTCTTATTAGTTAAGTCTATTGTTTTAATACCATAGCTATCTAATTCTTTAGTGACTTCTTCATTATGCACAAGTAAACCAAAAACATAGATATTCTTATCTTTATATTCACTAGCGACCTTCTTAGCGAGATTAATCGCATTTATAACACCATAGCAGTGGGCTATTGGTTTAAGTAACTTGATCATAGACATTGCTCAAAAAGTTCCTTTAGCTCCAACAGGTCTTTGCTAACGACTTCATAGACAATTGTGTAATCAGTCTCGCCATATTCATGGACGATTCCATTTCTGAAGCCCATGATATTGCCCCATTCGATGTTTGAATGGCTAGCTTTAAAATCTGGAGATATCTTTTTGATATTTTCAATAAGTTGAACAAGCCTAAACATAATTGCATCAATCAACATTGAATCCGCCATAAACTCTTCATAGGTTTTATGATCAAAATACTTTTCAACAGCGTCTATATCATTAATTGCTTTTTCAAAATAATATTTATCAGTTTTAACATTATCCATATATCTTAATACCATCTTTCATAATTTCATTAACAAGTCCAACGTTGTTCGATAGATCGGAAAGTCTTATTAAATCGACTTTTTTGTTAAGCGCTATTCTCAATGACTCCGCTAAACCAACATATTTCAAACCAGACAAAGAAGTAGATACGCACAAATCAACATCACTGCTTTCTTTTGCATATCCTTTTGCATAACTGCCAAATAAATAACAAAACTCAACTGTGTCTTTATACTTATCGTTTATCACCATTGCTATTTTAGTTTTGATTTGTTCGATAGTATAAAGGCCTTTGGTTTCTGTTATTTTATAAGCATCATTAAGAGCGGCAACTATTGATTGCCTTTTTAATTCATTACCATAATTCTCGTCGTTTTCATAACGCACGTATGTTCTCAAGGGCATACCAACGGTAGATGCAGCAGCAGCTTGGGAAATACCAAATGATTCTCTAGTTTCTTTTAATGACATTTTGTTAACCACTATTACAATAACATACTGTGGCACTATTATCAATATCTATTATGCCATTTTGTCATATTGCATTTCATTATATATGCCATTTTGTCATTCATCGAAATCGTTTTTCTAAAATTTAAACGCTGGTGGCAGAAAGTGTTAATCCGAGAGGTTTCATGATTTTAAGAAGTGTTTCAATGTTTGGCTTAACAACGCACGCTTCAATTCTAGCGACTGATGATTGAGGAAGGCCACAGATAACCGCTAATTCTCTTTGGGTATATCCAAGTTCATTGCGTTTATTGATAATCGCTGTGACAATAGCGGCAAGCACTTCCATTTCTTCAATGTCTTGCTTAGCTACATCACTAACTTCTTTTGCGTCTTTTTTATAATCTTCCCAAGTTCTCATTAGTTGATCCCCCTGTTCCTCATAATGAAGTCATTTCGTTCCTTCTTTGCTTTTTTTATTTCTGATATCGGAGTTTTCTGTGTCTGTTTTCGAAACATATGAAGAAGTACAAACGTATTGTTTTCAAAATAGAAATATAACACTCTGTTGTTTCCCGGTCTTAATTCCCAAATATCATCTTGAATATGCTTTGCGATATTAGTTGGCATATTAGTGCCTTGATTCTTTAATAATTCAACGCAATATGCAATTTGCTTGTATTGAATTCTCAAATCTTTATTTCTTCCTGCTCCTTCCGCGATTCTCATAAGTTCTTCATATAACTCCGAATAACCGTTTTTGTCTTCGTAAAAAATGATGTTGTACATTTTTAACACCTCCATGATAGCATTAATGCATTCAAAATACAAAGCTAATCTTTTAGATCGTTTTTTAATTCTTCAACACTATGATACGTTTTAGTGGTTGGATCTTTTTCCATATCTTCCACTTCTTGAAACGCTTTTAGCGTTTCTTCATTTGGAACATTTTTACCACACTCATCTGATATAGTGTTTTCAGTTGAACCAATTCTTGCATCCAAAGAATCTACTCTATTAACAAGATTTAGATAATTGTCTTTAGTGATAAGAGTTCTGCCCTCGTTCAAAGCGTAGCCTTTAAGCAAATATTCTTTTAAAACTGAGTTAGCCCACTTTCTAAAAACTACGCCGTTTTTGGATTTAACTCTATATCCAACTGAAGTAACAACGTCCAAACTATAAAAAGAAACAGGTTTATCAGAAATTGCATTGTGCAAAAAATGCACATTGCTTTTTTCATCTAATTCTTTCTCAGAAAAAACATTCTTGATGTGTTTGGAAACAACACTTCTATCTCTATCAAACAATTGTGCTATTTGTTCTTGTGTTAGCCAAACAGTTTCTTCTTCTGGCGAAACATTCACTTCTAATTCAACATTACCGTTTTCAAACTTTATAACTTCGTAATTCATTGATATGGCCTCCATTTTTTCATTTTCTTATTTACATTCTCACACATAAAAAAATGAGTCAATAGACCCATTAAAATTGCCTTTATATATTATATTTATATATAAGCAATCTTCATCTATATAGAGACTAATATAATATTATAAAGGCAAATTTTCTAAAAAATTTCCCTTTAAAGTAGTTTCCTTAAATCATCAAAGGTAATACCTAGTTCTTTAACTTGGTCTAAAACATTACCGTGTTTAATAAATGTATTTGGTACCGCTAGAACTTTGACTTTACCTTGGTAGCCAAATTCATTTAGATAATTAAGCACGTATGAGGCAAAGCCCTCTTTCGTGCCATAGATATCATAAATAACGATTTGTTTCTTATTGAATAGTGACTTCAATACTTCTTCATCGATTGGTCTAAGGAACATCGCGTTAACAATTGTGTAACCTTTGAAGTGTTCCACTAGATGGCTGATTACTGGACCATAAGAGATAATCGCTATATCTCCATCATTAGTTTCTACTTTCCACTCTCCTAATTTAACAGGACGTGGTTCATGATTATTCACAATTGGAGTGATGTCTTTAGGATAACGGATAGCAAGTGGATGATGATAATCAGTGGAGAAGTTAAATAAATCAATAGCTTCTTCCATATCTTTTGCCATAGCAATAGCGATATTAGGTATAGACATTAAGTACGCTACATCATAGATACCTGAATGGGTTTCCCCATCTTCTCCAGGTAAGCCCGCTCTATCGATAAGGAAAGTGACATCACTATCAAGTCTAGCAACGTCATGGCTAATTTCATCATAACTACGTTGTAAGAAGGTACTATAAATAGAATAGTAGGCATGGATATCTTTATTTAAACCAATAGCCGCGGCAAAAACCGCTCCATGTTCTTCAGATATGCCAACATCAAATACCCTATCTGGATATTTAGTTAATAAATCAGCAATACAGGAGCCCACCATAGTAGCGGGATTGATTAATACCATCCTATCATCGACTTTAAGTCTATCTTTTAATAACTGAGCGTATACTTGGCTCCATGATGTATAGTTAGGATCTCTGACTTTAAGTGGTTTACCTGTTTCAATATCAAATGGACCAACACCATGCCAGTTACCAACATCATCTTCTTCGGCGAATTTATAACCACTACCTTTTTGTGTGGTGACATGTAAGACAACTGAGCTAGGAGCGTTCTTCGCATAGTTAAAGGCTTTCTCTAATTGTTTGATGTCATGTCCATCAATATTAGAGATGAAATATAATCCCATATCTGTAAATATGTTCTTTCTAATAAAGAGTTTCTTAAATTGACGTTTAATCCAACTAGTTAAGTGATAGAACCATCTAGTTAAGAAAGTCTTTTTTAAGAACCTTTGATATCTATTTTTATTTCTTAAGTAACCTTTAGATAATCTGAACTTTTCAAAATATCGATGCATTAAACCACGTGATTCTCCAATAGAACGGTTATTGTCATTGATGATAATAATGATTTTATGATTGAAATTAGCGATGTTATTAAGGCCTTCAAAGGCTAGACCATTGGCTAAAGAAGAATCACCTATAACAGCGATGACTTCATATTTCTCTTTATTTAAGTCACGGGCTAGGGCTAAACACATAGCCGCGCT
>CAMNMM010000094.1:0-4034 GCA_946544655.1 uncultured Caryophanales bacterium
TAAACCATCTTCGATGGTAATGATGGCTGGGTGATCTTTCACTAATTTTTCTAAGTATGCGATAAAGCCCTTGCTATCATAGGAACCTTCACCGGATTTTTCTAAGGTATATTTGCCAGTTTTTGGATCATAGAATTCTGAGGAAGCAACGTCCATGCCTAAGAAGATTTGTTTGCCAACTTCATAGCCAGCATTCTTAATCGCTTCTTCGATTAATTCTAATGGTTCTTCGTTACCATTCTTGCAGGATGGAGCGAAACCACCTTCGTCACCGACACCGGTTTCATAACCTTTGCCTTTAACGACTTTCTTTAAAGCGTGGAAGACTTCAACACCCGCTCTTAAGGCTTCACGGAATGTATCAAAGCCCGCTGGGATGATGAAGAATTCTTGGAAGTCAACTGTGGATTCAGCGTGAGCACCACCGTTGATAACGTTCATACATGGTGTTGGTAAGACTTTAGCATTAGCACCACCGATGTAACGGTATAATGGTAAGCCTAAGCTTTGAGCAGCAGCTCTAGCAACGGCTAAGGAAACACCTAATGTGGCGTTAGCGCCTAAGTTCTTTTTGAATGGAGTACCATCTAATTTGAGTAAGATAGCATCTAATCTGTTTTGTTGTGTGGCTTCTAAACCTAAGACTGCTGGAGCGATAACTTCGTTAACATTCTTAACGGCTTTTAAGACACCTTTACCTAAATATCTAGATTTGTCACCATCTCTTAATTCGAGAGCTTCGGATTCACCTGTGGAAGCACCGGATGGGACAATGGCGGAAGCGCGTGTACCGTCATCTAAACGGACTTCGACTTCGACTGTTGGATTGCCACGAGAGTCTAACACTTCACGGCCGTGTACATATGTAATTTTTGCCATTTAATTAATTCTCCTTAAATATGACCGAAGTAATTATACATTCAATAGTTAATTATTTTCAATAATAACGATTGAGAAAACAAAAACCGCCACCAGTAGATGACGGTTTCTAGCACTAGTTTTTGTTTATTTTTCGATCATGATGTCTCTGATTGTATCTAATGTTTCTGCTGGAATCTTACAACCGAGATTTAATAAGTTATAGATGTTGTCCTTCAATGGAGCATTTTCATCATAAGCATAGCCATTAGTGGTATCTGTCTTAACAAAGTTAATAAGATTACGCCAATGATCGTATTGATGATCACGTAAGTGACTTCTAATATGTTCGTTATTGATGGAACTATATGAAGTTAATTCAAAGTCGATAACTAAGTCACTATAGCTAACGCCTAATAAACCATTAATTAAGAAACCAAGTGTACCAGTTCTATCCGCACCACCATAGCAGTGATAATAAATTGGTTTTTTATCAGCTTTTTTAATATGTTCAAAGATTTTAGCAACTGTTTCTCTAGCTTTGGTTGGATTTGTGGCGCCTGTACCATCTTTTGAGAATGTTTCGTTGTAGGATTTAATCGCAAGCATTTCGTAAGCGATATCCCCGTCTTCTGCGAAAGCATTGGCTTTATAGCCATCACCGATATCACCAGTACCTCTTAAGTCGATTTCTAAACCACCGACCATGCCCATATCTTCTCTAAAAATTGCCTTACTTTCTTCAGTCGCGGTTAAAGCGTGGTCACCCCATGTTTTGATGGTGATTTCACCACCTCTATAGATGAGGCCTTGTTTGACTCTTTTACCAGAATCAGTCATAAAGCCACCATTATCACGGACATTGAATAATGGACGGGCACTAATCCAACGGACATAATCACCTGTGGTGAATGTACCAACATCGGATTCTTCGTTATTGCCTTCTACTTTCCAATAATACTTAGTATTCATTAAAAGGTTTTTAACATTAACTGATGTTTCTTTTGTGACGTATGCTTTAGCGTTTTCAAAGTTTTCATTGTCACTAACTAAAACTTTATATTGTTCAGCTTCATGGCCTTCCACAACGTTAAAGACTAAATCAACACCGGTGTTTTTATCGCTTCTATCAGGAGTGCTATTTCTCACTGTTTGGTTTTTGCCGTTGACGTCACCAGTATCAAGATAGACTCTATCTTCATCTTTCTTGCTACCTTCATCAATATCGATACCATCTTCACCATATAAGTCCCAAATCTTATAGATGTCGCCACCTTCCGCTTTGTATTGGACTTCTTGTTTCTTCATATCATCGATGTATTGTTTGACGTTACTTGTCACCATTGTGGCGTTTTCAACATCATTCAATCTAATAAAATATTCTTTCTTTGGGGTGTTATTTTGGCACGCCACTAAAAAGGCCACCATCGCCAAAGAAAATAAAGTCACTTTTGTGTGTTTCATAAATTCTTTCCTCTATTCTTATCTTAAAAATAATAGCAACAAAAAAGTCATTCATCAAGAATGACCGTTTTGCTATTTCCTTTCCTCTGGTTTTAGCTTCGCCATATTGATATGGCAATACCCTTGAGGATTCTTATCTAGATAGTCTTGATGATACTCTTCAGCGGTATAGAACTTATTAAGACGAGTAACTTCAATCTTATAATCTTTTTGTAAGACTTTAGCGAAATATTTTTTAACTATTTCTTTATCGATATCGTTTTGATAATAGACGCCTGTACGATATTGAACACCTTCATCTTCGCCTTGTTTATTGACTGAATATGGATCCACAACACGAAGGTATAATTCAAGTATTTTTTCTAAAGAAATGACACTTTCATCATAGTCGATTTTCACTGTTTCACTAGCGTCATCTAGACCATGTTTTAAATCTTCATATTTAGGGTTATCTAAAGTACCATTGGCATAGCCAACTTCTGTATTAACGATACCTTTCGCTAATGAGAAGAAATGTTCCACTCCCCAGAAGCAACCACCAGCGAGATAAATAGTTTTCATATGGCTTATTATCCTAGTATTTAACTTATAAGTAAAACGATATGCACTAGTTAGATGGATATGTTTGGTTATTACTAACTGGGGTTCCGTTAAGAGTGATGGAATATCCAGTAGCGATACCACTGACTTCTAAGGTCGTGCCATTCATTTCAATGGCGATAGAAACAGTCTTATAGTCATCACCACCATAGGTTGGGACCATAGAGAATTCATTATCGCCAGATAATCTAGTGAATGTAGCGATGTAACTATTAACTTGTGGTCTAATGGAGTTAAGGACAAATGATTCTGGAATATCATACACTGTGACTGGTTCACCACCACACTTAACAGAAGTGATTGTGGATGAAGTAGCATCACCATTTTCATCTAATACTTCCGTAACCTGTATATCCCATTCAAGATAATCCGTCGTCAAAATATGCGTGTATATGACACGTGTACCAGTTGAAGGCGGTAAGTCCGCTGCAGCAGGAGGCGATGCCCCTGATGCTGGTTTTTCACTATAAGCATATTGTGTGGCGAAATCGCCATCATAAGTAATTGTGGTTCCAGACACGGTGAAATCAATATCACCAGAGCTAGATGAGCCTGCAACGATGATAATTGCTAATGTTTCGCCACCATTATTGCCTTGGACATCAGAGGTATTGAAATCAACACCCGCTGGGAATTTTAAGCCAGATTGGAAGGTGGTAATAGCATACGCAGTAATTTGGTCTTTATTGGATGCGTTAGCCGCAATATCAAGGTACATTAAGTAAGCACCGAAACTCTTATTTGCGACAGTACCTAATGCGTATTCACCTGGATTAGTAGGAATTTCAAAATAGAAAGCTTCATGGAAACCATTTTGCCCACTAGCGTATGAATAATCTTTCAACCAAGACATTTGGAAAATACTAGAGAAGCTACTGTAATTTGTATTAAATGTGCTTTGATCAATTTGAGTATAGATACCATCAGCAAAGCCACCATGTTCAACATCATCTAATGGCGTTTTGGTATTTAAAACATAAACCTTCTTTGGATTGTATTTATCAATGGAATATGGAATGCTGTATTTGCCGTTAGAGAATCTATAAATATATGAATGGTATGGAATGCCATCGCTATAGACTTCTTCAATCTCATTAATGTCATCAATACCA
>CAMNMM010000095.1:0-4032 GCA_946544655.1 uncultured Caryophanales bacterium
TGGTTGCGGAGGCAGGATTTGAACACTGCGACCTCCAGGTTATGGGCCTGACGAGCTACCACTGCTCTACTCCGCGATCTCGCCCGGAGTTTAGTCCAGGCAATTGATTACTTGCGATTTTTACGACGAGCGTTTTCGCTTTTCACTTTTCTCTTAAGAGATTTCTTTAAGAAAAATTCTCTCTTACGGGCTTCTTGGATAGTGCCAGCTTTATTAACTTGTCTTTTGAATCTACGAAGAGCATCATCTAATGTTTCGTTTTCACGAACTGAAGTCTTTGGCATGTCTATTCACCTCCTTGAAGCTTTTCGCAACGTGTCTATTATTGCAAAGTAGTCTAACTATTGCAAGTATTATTATTAAATAATTTTCGCACCACTGGATGTGCCGATGCGGTTAGCACCCGCTTCAACCATGGCAATTAAGTCTTCGTGTGTACGCACACCACCACTGGCTTTAACGCCCATTTCTGGACCAACAGTTTCTCTCATGAGTTTAACTGCTTCAACAGTGGCACCACCAGTTGAGAAGCCTGTACTTGTTTTAACAAAATCAGCGCCTGCTTCTTTAGCGGCTTTACAAGCACGAACGATTTCATCGTTATTTAATAAGCATGTTTCAATAATGACTTTTAAGATGATATTGTGACCAACTGCTTGTTTGATTTCTCTGATTTCTTCTCTGACATAGTCATCATGACCGGCTTTTAACATACCAACATTGATAACCATATCAACTTCATCAGCGCCTTGTTTAACACAAGTTACTGCTTCTTCCACTTTGGTTTTGGTTAAGTTCATGCCAAGAGGGAAGCCAATAACTGTGCAGACTTTAACATCACTAGTTTCTAAGCATTTCGCGGCTAATGGGACATAAGCAGGATTGACACAAACTGACATGAAATCAAATTGTTTTGCTTCATCACAAAGTTTAACGATTTGTTCTGGTTGGGCGTCTTGCTTTAATAAAGTATGATCAATAAGTTTATTGTATTGCATTGTATATATGCTCCTTTGCAAGCATTTTATTATAACACAAAAAGAAAAAGTCCAGTTAAGGACTTATCTTACAAAGTGTTAAGAATAATTACTTTTCAGCTTTCTTAGCGGCTTTTTTGGCTGGTTTTTTAGCTGGGGCTGGTTTTTCTTCTTTAACGAGTTTGCCATTAACTAAAACGGCTTTACCAGCATAGTAACCACATTTTGGGCAAACATGGTGAGCTTTGATCATTGCACCACATTGTGGGCATGTGACTAAACCTGTAACGTTTAACTTGAAATGTGTTCTTCTTAATCTTTTTCTTGTTTTACTAATTCTTCTTTGTGGGACGGCCATAGTGTCTTCCTCCTTAGCAACGGGAATTAGTATATATAAATAGTATTATTTAGTCAATAGATTTTTAGACATCTTCTAAACTATTGTAATTTATTTTGACTATATCATATCTTTTTGTAGTTTTATTGTCTTATATTCCCCTACTTTAGATTCCAAAGGAATCTTGACCTCTAAATAATTACTTGTATGACCAACATATGCTTGTTGTTTTTCATCATATTTTTCAATTAAAACGGTGACATCTTGACCAACGAACTTATTCGCATAGTTGTGATATAGCTCGTTAGATAATTCTAATAAGCGTTTACTTCTATCTTTCTTCACTTCTGGAGAGATTTGTCCTTCCATACGAGCAGCGTATGTACCTGGGCGTTGGCTATATGGGAAGACATGGAGCATATCAAAGCATTCTTTACATAGATTATATGTTTCCATGAAGTCTTCTTCACTCTCTTGTGGGAAGCCTACGATTACATCGCCTGAGATCATCACATTAGGAACAAGCTTTTTAATTTCTTGTATGCGTGACATAAACTGCTCACGTGTGTACTTACGGTTCATCATCTTTAAGACATGATTAGAGCCCGCTTGGAGAGGGATGTGTAAGTGTTTAGCTAAGTTATCTCTTGTTTGGATTAATCTTATTAACTTATCATCAATTTCACTTTCCTCTATAGAGGAGATTCTTAAACTCTTAAGATTTGGAATATCACTAAGTTCTTCTACAAGGTCACTAAAGGAACAGTCTTTTAAATCTTGACCATAGCCACCGACATGGATACCAGAAAGAACGATTTCTTGATAACCTTGCTCCACAAGATATTTAGCTTCTTTGATAACATTTTCTTTATTTCTGGAGCGCATCTTACCGCGTCTAAAAGGCACGATACAATATGTGCAGAAATTATTACAGCCATCTTGAATCTTAAGGAATGCTCTCACGTTTTCACTATAGGAAGTGATACCAAGTTCTTCATATTCAAACTGCCTGGTGTTTTCTTCAATTAATGTTTTATATTGATGGTCGTTTAAAGCTTGCTTTATGAGTTCTACGACATCTTTACGATGAGATGTACCTAAAAGAATTGTAGGTTTAATCTCTTCTTCAATAAACTTATAGTTTCCTTGCGCATAGCAACCCATCACCGCGATAATCGCGTTTGGATAAAGCTTTTGCATCTTACGGATATGTTGACGGCTTTTTTGATCCGCGGTCGCGGTTACAGAACAAGTATTGATAATAACGACATCTGGGTTTTCATTATCTTCTTTAAAGCCTTCTTTAATAAGTAATGACGAAATAGCGCTTAATTCATAAGCGTTAACTTTACAGCCTAAGTTGTATACGGAAAATGTTTTCATAATTTGGCCCAATCGTGGAATCTAATTAAGTGTAATAAGTGGCTAGAAATAAAGCCATTATCGTATAAGGCGTTAATAAAGCCTTCTCTATCAAAATTGAAATAAGCGTCCACGACTGGTCTAATTCTTTCTAGCATATGCGAATAGGAAGGACGACGTAAATAACGGTCAAATAACACTACTGTACCATCTAATCTGCCTTGTTCATTCACAAAGTAAATGGTGTTGGTATCGTAATGGAAAAATGCGGCTTCTTTATCTTCTTGTTTGACTTTAACAAGTCTAGAGAAGTGAGAGTTATATAATTCACTACCATATGTATCAAAAGGATCAACGACTGTATCTTGGAATTTATCTTTAAGTCCAGCGTAAGGAGAGGTTAATAACTTCTCAGGTTCTTCAAAATAGATTTGGTTTAATGAACGAGAGAAGAATGGAATATAAATCTTCTTTTGCCCTTCTTGATAATATGGTTGTTCAGAAATGATTTCGTGGAATGATTTCACGAAGTTAGCGTGGTTATTCTTGTTGTTTGTGTTGATATAACCTTTAAGGTTTTCGGTTTCATTTTCCATCACTACTTTATTTAAGTAGCCATAAAGGATGACATTAGCCCTAATAACATTAAATGGTTCATCACCTGGTTCATAGAAGGTGACAAAACGTGGGATTTTAGTTAAATGATGACGGTTATCTAAAAAGAAGCGATATTCTTCGCTTTGTTCGAAGTCTGTTCTTTTTTTAGCTTTGCTAGCAATGTATCTTAATAATCTTTTCATTTCTCTAATAGATATCCTAACACACTTAAGGCATAGATGGCCGCGGTTTCCGCGCGTAAGATGCGCTTACCTAATGATGTTCTTATGAAGCCTTGCTTTACAAGGTTATTAACTTCTTCTTCTGAAAAGCCACCTTCTGGTCCCACAAGGATGGAAATAGATTTATCCTTTGTGACATCCGCGAAAGCCTCTTTAGTGTCACCCGCTTCTTTTTCATAAGCGATATAGTTAAGATCGCTGAAGGCTTCTTTAGGAAGCTGCTTTAAATTAAAGATTCCAATGAGATTTGGGACCACTAATCGATGAGATTGTTCGCTCGCTTCTTTCATAATCTTTTGGAAACGTTGAATCTTCTTATCAATATCTTTGTTATCGTATTTCACCACAGTTCTTTCGCTTTGGATTAAAGCGATATTTTTAACCCCTAATTCAGTGGCTTTTTGCACCACTAAATCGATTTTATCACCTTTGGTGAGAGCGAATAATAAAGTGACATCAACGGGTAATTCAACATCACTTTTAAGTTCATGAACAATATAAATATCAAGAGGATTCA
>CAMNMM010000096.1:0-4028 GCA_946544655.1 uncultured Caryophanales bacterium
AGAGCCATAAAGCGCGCCATTACCGATAAAAGATACCGTGGTAACACTAGAACCAATATCAACAAGGATATAGGACTGTGGCATATTTGGATAAGAATTAATAAGTTCAGTGGCGGCTAAGGAAGCGATAACGTTTCTTCTAGAAACCATCCCACCACTCATTAAGACTGATTGATAATTATCGACTAAGACGCTTGGTAAGGTTTGAACTTTCGCGCTCACGGTAAGTGTGCTACTTGATTCACCCATCGGTGGGCGAGCAAATATACGTCCATGATCTAAAGTGAAGCTTTCAGGAACGACATCCACGAGAGCTTTGTCATTTAATGGATAAGCACTATTTCTAATTAAAGCATAGATATTTTTAATATCGAGGTTACTAATCTTGCTATCTTCGGTAACAACGGTAGTTACTTGTCTAGTTTGATAAATTCCTAAACCATATGGAGGTAAGCATAATAAGACATCAGAGATGTTAAGTCTTAATTTAGCTGAAGGATCAGTGAATTCACGAATAGAGCCGATTGTTTCAGCGACTTTATTAGCGTCAATAAAGTTACCGCCTTCAATGCAGTTACCATAAGGTTTAGTGAGTGTATATAAAACATATACTTGGCCGTCTATTTCATAACCGACGACTAATTTTAATTTTTTACTTCCGAGTTCTATAGCAGCAATAGGTTTATCCATAATAAAATACCAATTTCACCTTATTTTAAATGACTTTTTACTAATATACAACTATTTAACTATTTATTAGTTAAGAAAGTGCTATTCTGAGTTTTATTGCACTTAAAAACTACTAATAAAATACTAAAAAACCACTAAAAAGAAAAAAGAAGCCGCAATGTCACTTACGACTTCAGTCCATGAGGAAATGGACAAATAAGGAGAAATTTTTATTAATAAGATGATAGATCAACACTATCTTCTTCTAATACCTCAGGTTCTTCCGCTTCCGCTTTTTGGGCTTGAGCAGTGATTTCACGCAAGGTGATGTAGGTTGGAACAGCAACGATGGTTCCAAGAGATACTGCTGCTAAAAAACAGATTCCTAATTTACGGAAACGATAATACATTCCCTTATGATGAAATTTGACTAATTTGTCTTTCATTACCATGATTGTTGCCCCCTTTCTTTTCTTGCAATAATCCTTAGTTTTGCACTAGCGCTACGGTGATTAAATTCTAATTCACTTTCACTAGCGGTAATCGGTTTGTGATTAATAAGGATATAATCCTTTTCTTGTTCAAGCATTGGACCGTCAAATCTGTTACCAACGCTGATGGCCGCATCTTTGAAGATGTTTTTAACAATTCTATCTTCACCACTGTGGAAGGTAATAACGGCCAATCTTCCACCTGGTTTTAAATGTTTTAAGGCTGCCTTTAAGGCTTTTTCTAAGACATTGAGTTCGTCATTGACGGCGATTCTTAATGCTTGGAAGACTTGTTTCGCGGGATGACCCACTTTCTTAAGCTCTTTCATTGGTTTGCTTCTTTTGATGATGTCCACTAATTGGAATGTGGTTTCAATTGGAGCACTCTCACGAGCTTTAATGATGTTTTTAGCGATTGAGAAGGAATATTTCTCTTCTCCATATATCTGGAAGATTTTTGTTAAATCTTCTAATGAATAAGTGTTAATGATGTTATAAGCGGTAAGATCTTGTCTTTGATCCATACGCATGTCTAGACGGGCGTCTTCTTTATAAGAGAATCCTCTTTCTCCTTTATCAAATTGTGGAGAAGAAACACCGAGGTCCATCAAAATGCCATCAACTTCATCAATATTTTTATCTTTTAGAATTTCTTCTAAGTGAGAGAAGTTACTTCTCACTATCTCAAAGTTATTTGAGATTTTAGATAATCTGGCTTGGGAAGCGACGATAGCTTCCTCATCTTGATCGACACAGATGAGATGACCTTCTTTTAAGCGAGCCAATATTTCACTACTATGGCCACCTCTTCCGACAGTGAGATCAACGTATGTGCCAGATGATTTGATGTTTAGACCGGTTATAACTTCGTTAAGAAGGACGGGAATATGTTCATCCATATTAGTCCCTCTTAGCATCAATATCTTCAGCGATAGATTCGAATGAATCTTTTACGCTTTCTTCGTATTCGATATATTTGGCTTTATCCCAAACTTCGATATGGTCACCAATACCGAGGACGATGACTTCCTTGGAGATATTGTACTTGTTGAGTAAGGCAGTTGGTAATTGCACTCTACCTAATTTGTCGACTTCCATTTCGTAAGTACTGGCAAATTGGATACGGAGATAGTCACGGACTTTTTGTTGATTAAAGGAAAGTCTTGAAAATTCTTTAACGAGTTCGAGGTATCTTTCTTCGTTATACAAAGAGAGTGAACCGTCAAAGCCTTTCATAATGTAGACCTTATAGCCTAATTCTTCTCTCATTTTACGAGGAATCATTAAACGGCCTTTTTCATCTAAGTTATGGACAAAACTTCCGAAATACATTATTTCCCACTTTCTCCCACTGTGCTACCACTGGTGTCTATATTATCACACCTAATTTTGTGATTTGCAATATATATTTAAAGAAATATTTAGATAAAGAAAAATCCCACTTTTGGGGTGGGATTATTACTTTAACTTCTATGAAGTTATATATTTACTTATCGTCAAAATCGATCGTATCTAAGATATCAAAAGCGCTATTTCCTTTGTGAGATTTTTCTTTGATGAAGTCATCTTCACTTAGGACACGATAGCCATTACCACTTTTTGGGAGAGTTGCCCCACTTTTAACGATGTTATGCGGAACTTCGGCTAAGATGAGAGCGATGATATGTGGATCTAAATCGATTTCCACACTTGGTTCATAGTAGCAATCTTCTGCTTCATCATCTTTTGAATCGGTGAAATAGAAGCTATCTTTGAAGGCAACATCAAGTGGAACATCATCAAGTGTATATGAGCAAGAGGCCACAACATGGGCCTTACCAGAGATGACACACTGTAAGACATCGCCAAATTCAGTGGCGACAACTGTGACAGAGCATGACTCAATTCTTTTAACGTGATTTTCATCAAAAGCGAGTTTGCTAAAATCTAGCTCTTCGCTGAAAGTTTGTGCTTTTTGTTCTGGTAATGTGGCACGATTTAATTTCATTAACTACGGATCTCCGCTTTGAAGTTACGTGATAATTCGAACTTAATCTTTTCTTCAGCATCACTAACTTCTTTTTCGGTTAATGTGCCATCTTCTTTACGGTAAGTAACCGAGATAGCCATGGACTTTTTACCTTCAGCGATATTAGCGCCTTGATAAATATCGAAGACTTCACAGCCAACGACATAAGAGCCACCAACTTTCTTGACCGCTCTAATTAGGTCGCCTGCGGCAATCTTAGCGTCTAACACGAATGCTAAGTCTCTAGAAACGCTTGGGAATTTAGAGATTGGGGCCATTTTAGTTTCACTAACTTTCGCGTCTAATAAAGCTTCAAGGTCCATTTCTAAAACCACAGCGTTGGTCTTACCTAAATCATATTTTTCAATTTGATTTGGATGGAGTTCGCCTAAAACACCAACTTTCTTATTTTGGAAGATGATGTTCGCGGCTTTACCTGGATGGAGTTCGTGATTAGCGTCAACGAATCTATCAAATCTATAACGAGTTGGTTCAATGCCAAGGATTGTAAATATTCCTTCAACAAGACCTTTCATATGGAAGAAATTAAAGTTTTCTTTAACAAGAAGACCTTGTCTAGCATCTTGACCCACTAAAACGATCGCGAGGTGTTCACTTCTACTTTGTTTTGAAATCATATTACTTGTTTCAAATAAAGCGAGGTTTTTATTTTGTCTAGCAACGTTATATGAGGCTGCGCCTAATAAGGAGGCTAGAATATGAGTTCTAAACACTTCTCTTTCATCGGTTAATGGATTAAGGATGACATAATGTTCTTCGTTATTTAATAAATTGAAGTCATTTTGTTTCTTTCTAGAAACAAGAGAATATGTTAAACATTCATCTAATCCTTGAGAAAG
>CAMNMM010000097.1:0-4022 GCA_946544655.1 uncultured Caryophanales bacterium
AGATATTACATTATCTACGCTGTAGCGAGTATTGGATTGTGTATGATCTTCAATATCGCTGATACGATTTTCTATATTGTTCCAGCATTATGTTCTGGCTTTGTTATTGGCTTACTTTTAGATAAGAAGATTCACCCATTCTGGATGATACTTTCTAGCACTTTAATTGAAGTGGCTTTAACTTATGCTTTTATTCCATTAATCAACTTAATGACAAATACCGATATGGTTGAAACATTCTTAACCATTTTCCATTTAAACGAATTTGCTTTTAAAGAAGAATTAATGCATCTATTTATTCTCTTTATTGCTTTAACACAGTGTTCTATCACTCACTTTGTTTTATTAACCGAGATTAAGAAACTTGGTGTAGAAACTGATACCCGTGTCAATTCTTTTACTCCATATGTCATTGGTTTATTTGCTTGTTTAGTGGTTGCTACTATCTTAGCTTTTACTTATAGACCTATGTCATTATCCTTTGTAGCGTTATCATTCTATTTCGCTATTTTCCTATTAATAGATATCATCCTTGCCAAACGCACTTTTGCCTATGTTTTATTAGGTATTACGATGCTTGCATCTTTTATTGTTTTTGTGATCTTTTTCACTAAAATTGAGAAGCCAATGGGCTTCATGTTATTCGGTTTATTTCCACTTGCAATTGGTCTTACAAGTTTTATTAAAAATATCTTGTTATCTAAGCAAATTAATAATTAAAATATTATTACCATGGTAGATTTACTTAAGGCATTCGGTCGCGGAATTCTTTACATCCTTTGCTTCCCATTCTTCTTGGTGGCATTGGCAATTTTTGCTGTGATTGGCCTATTAGCGTTTATCTTCCAACTCATTAAATCTATTTTCTATTTCTTCACTGGTCAAAAGTTCTTCCCAGAACTACCTGAAGATAAAGAACTTAGACTAATGAAGGAAGCGGAAGAAGCGAAAAATAATCCACAGCCACAACCTCAACCTCAAGTTAATAACCAAGGTCAAAGTGGACTTCTTTATGAAGAAACATACGATGAAGATGATTTCTTAGAAGAACCAACTCCTGAAACACCACTTCCTAGACAAGAGACCACAATTGAAGAAGTTGTCTTTGAAGAAGAACCTGCTCCAGAGGTTGCTCCATTGCAAGCGCCAGTAGAAGAAGCACCTGCGCCACAGCCACAGGTACAAGAAGAAGTCAAACCTGAGCCAGTTAAGGAATTAATTCCTGATGACCATGAAGACCCATTAGATGACTTCTTAGATCCTTTTGGAGAAGACAGTAAGCCAGTAGAGGAAGAGGAAGAACTTGAAGTCTATAAACCAAAAGGCACCACTGATGATACATATTCAATTGATGAAGATGATGACACCGATTCTGGTGTGAATATAAATTTTGATGATTGGGGTAAACGATGAATTTTAATTTATTAATTAAGTTAACGGAAAATGACAAAAGAGTAATTATCGCTCTTCTCTTTGCGATTATTCTTCTTTTCGTTATCATCGGTTTACTCGGTTCGTTAATTGTTAGAACAATGAGATGGCAAGGCAAGAAATGTGATACATTAGTAAGCGATGTTGTCACTAATCACATCGTCAAGACTCCTCATCAATTAAGAAAATACGCGGCTAAAAAGAATATCCGCCATTTCTTAAAACAAGCTTGGATACCAATTATTATCATCCTTGTGGGTGTTGCCACTCTTCTTATTAGAAACGCTATTACTAAAGATTGGTCTTATGACTTACTTAACTACAATAACGGCACCAAAAATGAAGGTGGTACAGGCTTTGGCACATTACTTTGGATTTGGGATTTCAAAGATCCAGATTCATACACAAAGATTTGGGGCTTAACCTTATTAGCGAAGTGGCCACCACTTATCAATGAACCACACTTCTCAGTTGACGCTATTTGGTGTTATGTCTATATCGTTTGTATGGTTGTCGGTGGTACATGGTATTTCATCGCCGCTCAAGCCTATTTAGCGAGAACCATCAGAGCGATTAAACTTTCTAAGAAAGTGTTTGAAAAGAGTCTAGATAACTTTGATCAAAACACTCCACCACAACAACCTCAACAACCAAATAATCCTGCTCAACCAATGTAAAAGAAAAAGCCTCGTCAAATTGAAATCAACGAGGCTTTCTTTTTGTTTGCTTTTTACTTAACTAAGTTAATGATAATCATTACGATTTCATAAGCTGCGTAGCCAAACAAAAGTAAGTCTAGGATAATGATAACCCAGAGGAATCTTGTTTTAATTCTAGCCTTACGGGCCTCTTTTTCGCTATCGACAACTTCTTCAATCATAATAACCTCCTAGTATTTAATGCTATTGCTTGTTCTTGGATATGGTTGGACATCACGGATGTTTTGCATACCAGTGATGTACATAAGTAAACGGTCAAAGCCGATACCGAAACCAGAGTGTTTGCAGCCACCATATCTACGGGTGTCTAAGTACCAATCTAATTCCTTATCGTTACCGAGTTTTTGCATCTTCTTAAGTAAGACATCATATCTTTCTTCTCTTTGAGAACCACCGACGAGTTCACCAACGGCTGGGACTAATAAGTCACAAGCGGCAACGGTCTTACCGTCATCGTTTTCTCTCATATAGAAAGCTTTAATTTCTTTTGGATAATCAGTTAAGAATAATGGACCTTTAACGATTTCTTCAGTGAGATATCTTTCATGTTCACTTTGTAAGTCCATACCCCATTCGATATTGTTATTTTCGAACTTATGACCTTCTTTAACCGCTTTCTTTAAGAGTTCAACACCTTCAGTGTATGTCATTCTCTTGAAGTCACTGTTAGCGACGTGATTGAGTCTTTCTAATAAGGTCTTATCAATCATGTTGTTGAAGAATTCCATTTCTTGTGGGCAAGCGGACAAGATGTAGTTAATGCAGAACTTCACACAGTCTTCAATAACATCCATATTACCTTCTAAATCAGTGAAAGCCATTTCTGGTTCCACCATCCAGAATTCAGAAGCGTGTCTAACAGTGTTAGAGTGTTCCGCTCTAAAGGCAGGACCAAATGTATAAACATCTCTAAAGGCTAAAGCAAATGGTTCAACGTGTAATTGACCAGTAACAGTTAAGTTAACTTTACGGCCATAGAAACTGTTTGGATCTTTTGTATCGTGTGTGACAACGTCAAAGACGTTACCTGCGCCTTCACCATCGTTTGTGGTAATTAATGGTGTATGCACATAGATAAAGCCATTATTTTGGAAGAATTCATGAATTGCAAAGGAAAGAACACTTCTCACACGATAGACTGCTTGGAATGTATTAGCGCGTGGTCTAATGTGAGCGATTTCTCTTAAGAATTCAAAGCTGTGTCTCTTCTTTTGAAGAGGATAGTCATCAGCAACATCACCCTCTAATACGCAAGATTCAACAGCGATTTCAAATGGTTGTTTGTTTTCTGGAGTTAAGACTAACTTACCAGTAACTGTAATCGCGGCACCTGTTTTTAATGAAGATAAGACATCATGGTTTTGACATTTATCTGTATAAACAAGTTGGACGCTTTTGAAATATGTACCATCGTTAAATTCAACGAAACCAATTGAACCATTATCACGGTTAGTTTTAACCCAACCTTGGAGTTCTAATGTTTCAAGGGAATTAATCTCTTCTTGGTCACCGTTTGTGACGATGTCATAGAGTTCAAAATTAGTAATTTTCATAGGT
This sequence comes from uncultured Caryophanales bacterium, assembly GCA_946544655.1. Taxonomy (GTDB): domain Bacteria; phylum Bacillota_I; class Bacilli_A; order RFN20; family CAG-826; genus RUG14515. The sequence continues at coordinate 3,708 of CAMNMM010000097.1, forward strand.
TCCATAAAATGCTCCTTGTTATTATCATAGTTACTTAAAGTAACAATGTCACTTTAATTTTGGAATTCTGCCCATTTTTCGATAGACCAGTTAGGATCAACCCCTAAATCTAGTCCTGCAAAGACTTTCATATCATATAAATGCTCAGCGACTTTTGCAATCATCGCGGCATTATCAGTGCAGCACCACATTGGTGGAATGATGATATGGGCATTAAGTTTTTCACACTCTTTCACCATTTCACTTCTTAAGTATGAGTTAGCGGAAACTCCTCCCGCTAAAACGACTTGTTTAACGTCGTATTCTTGGATGGCT
>CAMNMM010000098.1:0-4018 GCA_946544655.1 uncultured Caryophanales bacterium
TATCTAAAGATTTTTCATAACCACCATTCTTTTTAAAGTCCGCGGGTAGCCATTTAACTCTTTTACCTTCTGCTAATTCAAAACCGATTTTATTTAAATCTTGAGAATTCTTAAATCTAGAGATGCTCATGACAGTGCCAACATAGTCATAACCACGTTCTTCAGCGAGATCAACAGCTTGGCCTAATCTCTTTCTAAAACAAACACGACAACGATCCATACCTTCACGTTGATTAGCGTATGGTTCTAAATCTTTGTTGTAGGTTGCATTATCGTAGTCAAATTCAATAATTTCAATATCCGCGGATATCGCTTTGAGATAACCCTTAAGTTCATTGAGTCGACGATGGTATTCTTCTTCTGGATAAATATTGGAATTGTTATAGATGATGGTGATCTTAAAATAATCTTTAATTAATTCAAAAGGATAAGTGAAACAAGGACCACAGCAGACATGTAAAAGCAACGTTGGTTTTTCACCAGTTTCCACTAGCTTTTTAAGTAAACGTTCTTGCTCTTTTTGATAATTAATCTTTGTCTCTTCCATATATGAACATCGCATCTCCGAACGAGAAGAATCTATATTTTTCTTCCACTGCATGCTTATAGACTTCAAGAGTAAATTCTCTACCCATAAAAGCGGAAACAAGCATGATTAATGTTGATTTTGGTAAATGAAAATTTGTAATTAAAGCGTCGATTGTTTTATATTCATAGCCTGGTTCAATGAAAATATTTGTGGCTTCTCTTGTAGGTTTAAAACAGCCATACTTAGTATAGTTAGCTTCTAAGGTTCTAACAGATGTTGTACCAATGGCAATAATGCGTTGACCATTTGCTTTAGCGGCGTTTAATCTCGCTGCGGATTCTTCGCTTATTTCATAGACTTCACTATGCATAATATGGTCTTTGGTGTCTTCCACTTTGACTGGTCTAAATGTACCTAAACCAATGTGCAAAGTAACATCAACGATTTCAACGCCTTTAGCTTTTAATTTTTCAAATATTTCTTCGGTAAAATGGAAACCCGCTGTTGGAGCGGCCGCACTACCTTCATATTTAGCGTAGACTGTTTGATATCTATCGTTAGAGCATAATTGTTTAGCGATGTATGGAGGTAAAGGCATTTTACCTAATTGATCTAAGACTTCTAGGAAGATACCTTTATAGATAAATTTAAAAACACGAAGACCTTCTTCTCTTTCTTCAATACATTCCGCGATGAGTTTTCCTTCACCAAAGTCCACTCTTGCGCCGACTTTTAATGATTTAGCAGGTCTAGTTAGACATTCCCAGTTATCGCCCTCTAATTGCTTTAAAAGCAATAATTCGCAGTGCGCTCCAGTAACTTCTTTAACGCCTAATAATCTAGCAGGAATGACTTTAGTGTTATTTCTAACTAAAACATCACCTTCATGTAAATAATCAACGATGTCATAGAAGTGTTTATCAGTATATGTATGTTCATCCTTATTAACCACACAAAGACGAGAGTGATCTCTTTTTTCACTTGGTCTTTGGGCAATTAATTCTTCAGGAAGATAATAATCAAATAAATTAATATTCATTAGAAGCCTCTTTCATCACCAAACTCAGCGAGTTTCTCTTTCATGAATTCTTCATATCTATCTTCTTGGATAGCCACTCTGGCTTCTTCAACAAGCCTAATTAGGAATCTAACGTTATGAATAGACATTAAGCGTTTACCAAATGTTTCATCACAAATGTATAAGTGCCTTAAATATGCTTTTGTGTAGTTCTTACAGCAATAACAATCACACTTATCATCTAATGGAGTAAAGTCCTCTTTATATTTCTCATTTTTGATGTTTACACGGCCATGGCTTGTCATTAAAGCGCCATGTCTAGCAAGTCTAGTTGGTAAAACACAGTCAAACATATCAACACCACGTAAGATACTACCTAAGATGTAGTCAATGGAACCAATACCCATGACATATCTTGGTTTATCTTCTGGTAAATATTTAATTGCGTAATCAATCATTTCAAAGAATTTATCTTTTGGTTCGCCAATAGAAGTACCACCGATGGAATAGCCTGGGAAATCCATTTTGACTAATTCTTCAGCGCACATTTTTCTTAAATCTTCATAGTCGCCACCTTGGACAATACCAAATAAAGCTTGGTCTTCTCTAGTGTGAGCGTCTTTACCACGCTTAGCCCATCTTAATGTTCTTTCAGTGGATTTTTTGCAGTAGTTATAGTCCGCTGGCCAAGGAATGCATTCATCAAAAGACATGGCGATATCTGAGCCAAGTTTTTCTTGAATGCCAATAGAAACTTCAGGTGAAAAGAATAATCTATCACCATTTAAATGACTCTTAAATTCAACACCGTCTTCGGTAATTTTACGATTTTCTGCGAGTGAGAAGACTTGGAAACCACCACTATCTGTGAGGATTGGACCATCCCAGTTCATAAACTTATGGAGGCCACCCGCTTTAGCAACAACATCCGCTCCTGGTCTAATGGAAAGATGATAGGTATTGCCTAAGATTGTACCCGCTCCCATTTGATGGAGTTCTTCTGGAGATAATGTCTTAACAGTGGCTAATGTACCAACAGGCATAAACATTGGCACTTCACAATCACCATGAGGGGTGTGGAGGATACCATATCTAGCACCTGTTTTCTTATCAATGTGTTTGATCTCTAAATAAAAGTTTTTCATAACGCAGTTATTATAGATGAACTTTGAGTTATACTCAATAATCAAAAACAATAGATCACAAAAACTAATTTCTATATATTCTACGTAATATTTTACTTAACATATTGATACATTGAACTAGTTATATTAAGATTAATATAAGAAAGGAGGCAAAATATATGGCTACAATCCTCCCAGTATCCGACTTAAGAAACTACAACACAGTCCTCGAGCATGTTTCAGAAGGCACGCCGGTGTACCTTACTGTTAATGGTAGAGGTCGTTACATCATCAGAGATATCGCTGATGAAAACGAATATGAACGTATGAGAAAACTTCTTGTTTTGATGTGCGAATTGCATAAAGGTGAATTATCCGAAAAAGAGGGGTTATTCACAGAAAAGGAAGTCGATGAATTCCTTAAAAAGATGGTAGATGAGATTTAACGTTCTTTATTCGAAGAGCGCAATAGATGATTTAAAGACAATTGGCATAGAAATCTATAATTCATGTCTAGATAAAAACATTGTGGTTAAATATTTGAAAGGCATTAAAGCTAAGATAAAGAACAAGGTGTTATTTCCTAATTCAGGGACTCCTCTATATTTTATGGGATTATTCACTGGATTTAGATATACAATCTATAAATCATACATTGCTTTCTATAAAGTAGCGGGAAACAAGATAATTGTTGAGAGAATACTATCTGCAAAAAGCGATTATTGCAGTATACTACTCGACTAGGAATATGGATAAAAAAGTTCGGCTTTTAAACCGAACTTTTTATTGTGTTTTGATAATGATTATTTAAGGATAAGTTTTCTTAAATTGAGAGCGCCTTTACCTTCGTAAACGAATGTAACTTGATCTTTTTCGCCGCCTTTTTCAATTGGGAATTCGATCACTACTTCACCGTTAACGTTGATATCTTGAGCGGCTTCTTTTTCCCCATACTTCATGATGAGTTTGCCTTGGGCTTTACCATCTAACTTAATGCCAAATGATTTGGTTTTCTTTAAGTCGAAGTATTTATAAGTGATGGAGCAACCGTCGTTGAAGTTCTTAACGTATTGGTTTGGATTTTCTTCTCTATCTTTACCTTCTTGAGTTAAGAATGGTTCTTTATTGTGGCCAGACTTGAAGACACCATAGAATCTGTTACCATCCTTGGCTCTTAAGCCACAGCAGATAGAAGCGAAATATTCGCCTTCACCTGGTAATGGCTTGCCATATAAACCTTGGGATGTTCTTTCAACTTGCTTGAAGGAACCATCTTTTTCCATAAAGATTTCCTCGGCAAAGCCTTGTCTGGAGAATTGGCATTTATTTGTTTGTCTATGAGCAAAG
>CAMNMM010000099.1:0-4015 GCA_946544655.1 uncultured Caryophanales bacterium
CTAGAAAATCCGCACAAATTGGTAAATATGGCGTGATTATTAATGCCTTTATCGTTACAACCTACGCTTTGCTTAAAGGAATTCAAACTGGAAACTATATTTATTCCTTATATTCTATCTTCTTCTCCATCATCTATTTGATGCTTGTAGGACTTATTATTGACGCGATTAATTTAAGGAATAAGAAAATGCTTATTCAAATCATCACTAGTAAAGAACATATGCCAGAGATTATTATTGCTAACTTCCCACACTCAGCAACGATAATTAATGGACATGGTGCTTATTCTGGTGCGGAAAAGATCGTTCTTTGGATGGCGGTTTCTTCTAGTGAAGTTAATAAAGTTGTTAACGTTGCTAAGAAGGTTGATGAACACGCTTTCATCGCTGTCACTTCGTTAAAACAAGTGTATGGCAACTTCTACATCAAACCATTAGAATAAAATTAACCTATTTAAGATAAAAAATAACCTAGACAATGCGCTAGGTTTTTTTCATTTTTGGCGGAGGGAATGGGATTCGAACCCATGCGAGGCTTGCACCTCCTAGCAGTTTTCGAAACTGCCCCCTTCAACCGCTTGGGTATTCCTCCGTAAGTGTAATTATACCAAAAGTTAGCCTATTTGAAACTTTATTTAATTGAATTTGGACATCTAGTCAAATTCATTCAACCAAAGTATAATAGACAGGTATGGAATGGTTTAATTTCAACAACTTACAGTTCAAATCCTTCTTCATCATTGTCGTGGTGTTACTAGTTTTTGTCATCATTTTATTAATCACATTCCTCGTCTCCACGAAGAAAGATAAAGGCTATGATAACCGTATCCAAGCGGAGTCCACAACATTAAGAATTTATATCATCGATCCAAAGAATAACTCAGTTATTTACTTCAATCGTTCTGATTTAAGAAATAAGAAACAAATTGACATCAATACTTTCTATTCTCATTTCCACGCCAATGATATTGATAAGGTTAAAACTTGGATTTATGACATCTGTACTGACTATAAAAACGCTGATAAATATGTTGAAGCGGACGTCCTTCTTAACCATGGCCGTAGCACATATTTCTCATTACTTAAGTTACTTAAATACGATCCAAACGAAGGTATTATCCACTTAGAATCCTTCATTCTTAAATACATCACACCAAATAACTCCACAAATAAAAAGAAGAAAAAAGCTCTCTTCACTGGTGTGGTCAAAAGAAGCACAATGGAATCCTTAATCCTTAAAGAAAAGAGCCTAAAAGGTTTCACTTTTGCCATTCGTTTCTACTACATCAGACAAAAATTCTTATCCAACGATAAGATTGAACGCTACATGATTATGACACTCAAAAATGCCATTTATCCATATGCTAGTAATCCACGTGTCTCTAGACAAATCATCGATGGTGGTGAAAACGAACTATTGTTATTCGATTTAAGAATCTCCTCTAGAGATGAAGCCATGGTTCTAGCGACATCTATGGCTCACAACATTAAAAAATGTATTGGTGTTAATGGCTTTGCAGAATCTATTAACTTCTCAATCGGTGTTGTGGAAAATGCCCAATATTATCAAGACTTTGACTCAATGGTGGTTAAAGCCCAAGAAGCTTGTATGTCCGCACAGCATCATGGTCAAGAAATATTGCTTTATCAAAAGCAAGCCGCACCTCTTATTGAGATTGACCGTTATAGAGAAGAAGTCGAAAACCTCATGCGACCTAACTCCTTACGTTACTTATTTAGACCAATCTTTGATGTCGATAAATGCAAGACCATTGGTTACTTTGAATACATTAAAGCCTATGATTCACCATTTGCCTCTTTCGCAGAAATGAGTAAATACGCTGCTAAAGTTGGTAAGAGCAAAGACTTCTTTGCGATGATCTCCCGCTACGTTATTCCAAAGTTTGCTAGTGAAAAACAAGAAGATGATTTAAGATTGTTCATGCTCGTATCTTTACAAGATATCGATCACATGTATGAGATTTTATCGCAAATCCCACAAAGTAAACTCATCCATCTTGTCCTTGTCTTTAATGAACAAGAGATTAACGAAAATGCTTCTAACTTAGAATTACTTAATGATTCTCTTAAGAAGCTTAGAAGTGGTCACTATGAACTAGCGATGTTAATGAAAGATAAGAACTTGTTATTAGACCCTAGTGTCTATTACAACTTCGATTACTTCGTTGCTGGCTCAATGATGATTGGTGAAATTAAAAAGAATAATCGTGTACGATTATCAATTCACTCTCTTATCGAATCACTTCTTAAATATCATCGACCTATTATCGCCACCGATTTGGAAGGTTGGCAAGCAATAGAACTGATTATTAAATCAGGTGTGAGCATCGTTTCTTCTGAAACAATCTCTTCTAGTAACGATATGCTCCTACCATTAGATAGAAAGAAGATTGAAAAATTGATGATGATGGATAACACCCGTCGTCGAGGAGGATAAACAACATGGCACAAGGCCAAATTAAAAATGATGCAATTACTCGTCAAGAAGACGATTTTGCCCAATGGTATACAGATGTATGCCGTAAAGCGGAATTAATGGATTATTCATCCGTTAAAGGATTCATTATTTATCGTCCCTATGGTTACGCTATTTGGGAAGAAATACAAAATTATTTAAATAAAAGATTTAAAGAAACCGGACACCAAAATGTCTATATGCCAACTGTTATCCCAACTTCTTTATTACAAAAAGAAAAGGATCACGTTGAAGGTTTCGCTCCAGAATGTTTAATCGCCGATATCGGTGGTGGTCAAAAGATTGATGACCCATTAATCATTAGACCAACAAGTGAAACATTATTCTGCGAACATTACGCTAAAATCATCTCTTCTTATAGGGATTTACCAAAACTCTATAACCAATGGTGTTCAGTCGTGAGATGGGAAAAGACTACACGTCCATTCTTAAGAGGCGCTGAATTCTTATGGCAAGAAGGCCATACCATGCACGAAACTGAAGAAGAAGCGAGAACTGAAACATTAAAGATGTTAGAAATCTATGATGATTTAGGTCGTGACATCTTAGCGGTGCCTTTCACTAAAGGTAGAAAGACTGATAAAGAAAAATTCGCTGGTGCGATGGAAACCTATTCTATCGAAGCTTTAATGCCAGATGGCAAAGCCCTACAAAGTGGTACCACTCACTATTTCGGTACAGGCTTCGCTGAAGCTTTTGGAATTAAATTCCAAGGTAGAGATGGTAAACTCTATAATCCACATCAAACATCATGGGGTGTTAGTACCAGATTATTAGGCGCTATTATTATGGTACACGGTGATGACAATGGCTTAGTTTTACCACCATATGTCGCTCCAATCCAAGCGGTCGTTATTCCAGTTGCTCAACAAAAACCAGGTGTTATTCCTGCCGCTAGAGAATTAGAAAAATTATTAAAAGACGCTGGTGTGCGTGTCAAATTAGATGAATCTGATAAGACACCAGGTTGGAAGTTCTCTGAATATGAAATGAAAGGTGTCCCACTCCGTATTGAAATCGGTCCAAGAGACATTGAAGCGGGCGTGGTCACAATCGCTGTCCGTCATGATGGTCGTAAAATCACCGTTAAGAAAGAAGAAATGGTGGAAACCGTTCTTCAATTATTCAAACAAGTCCATCAAGAAATGTATGAAAAAGCTTATAACTACTTACTTGACCATGTCACAGAAGTCACCAATATGGATGAATTCAATAAAGCCATGGAAAAAGGTGGCTACGCTAAGATGATGTGGTGTGGTGAACAAGCTTGTGAAGATAAGATTAAAGAATTAACAACTGCGACAGCACGCTGCATTCCATTTAATCAAATGGCCTTCGCAGAGACATGTCCAGTCTGTGGCAAGAAAGCCAAAAAGGTTGTCTTGTTCGCTAAAGCCTACTAATTTTTAAAAATTACTATTTAATTTCGTTCGCTCTTTATGTTAATATAAGGAGCGTTCGCTCTGGAGTAGTACCCAAGTTGGTGAAGGGGCTTCCCTGCTAAGGAAGTAGATCGGG
>CAMNMM010000100.1:0-4007 GCA_946544655.1 uncultured Caryophanales bacterium
TTCTTGTTTGGTTTAAGGAAATTAGCAAGAGTGGAATCAAGTTTCATATTATTTACCCTTCACACACATATCGTAGGCATCACGAGCAATCATCACTTCTTCATCAGTTGGGATGATGGCCACTTTAATCTTACTATCCGCAGTGGAGATTAAAGCTTCTTTACCGTGTAATGTCATATTGAAATCATTATCAATCTTCACGCCTAAGGCTTCTTCAAGTAACTTACAAACATCTCTTCTAGTTCTTGGTTCGTTTTCACCAATACCAGCGGAGAAGATAATTAAGTCACAACCACCTAATCTCACATAATATTGACCGATGAAATCGGCAATTCTTCTATTGAAGATTTCGTTAGCTAAAATAGCGTGTTTATCACCAGCTTCCGCCGCGGCAAGCACATCTCTAGAGTCATTAGAAATGCCAGACACACCTAAGAAACCAGATTTCTTATTAAACATTTGATAAACTTCTTCCGCGGACTTACCTGTCACACTAACAACATAGTTGAAAACAGATGGATCCATATCACCAGTACGTGTACCCATCATGATGCCACCTAAAGGTGTTAAGCCCATTGATGTAGCAACACATTTACCGTCTTTAATCGCGGTAATGGAAGCACCAGAACCAATGTGACAAGAGATAATACGTGGGTGTTCCACACCTGGTAAATATTTAAGACCTTCTTGGGCTAAATACTTATGAGATGTACCATGCGCACCATATCTACGAATGTCATATTTTTCTGTTAATTCATAAGGAATTGGGAATGTATAATCCGCTGGTTCCATTGTTTGATGGAAAGCGGTATCAAATGTCGCAATCGCTGGGCAGTTTGGAAGAGCTTCTTTAAAGGCTCTAAAACATGTTAAGTGCGCAGCATTATGAAGTGGGGCAAGTGGAATTAAAGATTCAATCTTCTTTTCTGTATCTTCGTTAAATAAAGCAGAAGCACTGAAGTACTTACCACCTTGAACGATACGGTGACCGATTGCCTTAATTTCATTAAAATCTTTAATAATACCTTTTTCGATAAAAGATTTAACCACTAATTGAGCGGCAACCCCATGGTTAGGGAATGCTGGATTAGTGACATCCTTTTTATCACCATATTTAATTGTAAAAATACCGTCTGGTAAACCAATTCTTTCGCAGTTACCAGAACATAAAACTTTTTCTTCTGGCATTTCATAAAGTTTGAACTTCAATGAAGAGCTACCAGAGTTAATTGTCATTACTTTAGCCATAATAATATCCTTTCAAAGCACTACATATTATGGCACAAACGACATTCTCTTTCAATTCATTATATGAATTTGAATTATTAAGTTTTGAGCAAAGAGTTTTTTAAAGGACAAAAACAAACACAAAAATAAGTAAAAATAGGTTAAATATTTAGTGATTTTGATTAACTTTAATTAAGATTGCGATTCTTTTCTTTGAAAAGTTTTTTCAATCTTCAATTTATTTATTTTCATTTTTATTTATAATAAATTAATAGGGGACTTTCTTATGGCTTTTGGTTTATTATACGACTTCCTCAATGGTCAATGCATCGATGCACACAACTACTTCGGTGCACATTTTATTGAAAAAGATGGAAAGGGCTATGTCACTTTCCGCTTATATGCTCCAATGGCGGATGATGTATCAGTCATCGGTGAATGGAATAACTGGGATGTCGGTAAAGACAAAATGAATAAGATTGATGACTCAGGCGTCTGGGAAGTAACTATTCCAGGCTTACAGAATTATCAATGCTATAAATATCATTTTAAAAACGCCAAAGGTAAATATGTCGATAAAATCGACCCATATGCTTTTTATAGTGAATTAAGACCAGGAACTTGCTCCCGTTTATTCGATATTAGAAATTTCGCATGGCATGATGATCCATGGATGAAAGCTAGAACAAGAAATTTTGATAAGCCTATGTCCATTTATGAAATGCATTTAGGTTCATGGAAAGGTAAAGCGGAAGATGGTCATCAACCTTCTTATGAAGAAGTGGCGGACACTCTTATTCCTTATATTAAAGAAGCAGGTTTTACCCATGTGGAATTTATGCCATTAATTCAATATCCATTTGATGGCTCATGGGGTTATCAAGGAACTGGCTTCTTTTCTGTAGATTCCAGATATGGTAATCCTTTCCAGCTTATGTCTTTAGTGGACCGTCTCCATCAAGCGGGTATTGGTTGTATTATCGACTTTGCTCCAGTGCATTTTGCCACTGATAAGTGGGCATTAGCGAAATATGATGGTTCATATTTATATGAATATTCTAATAAATGGAGAATCTCTCCATGGGGTAGTTATCAATTTGACTTAGGTAAAGACCCAGTCAGAAGTTTCTTAATGAGTGCGATGAATTATTTCGTCGACTATTTCCATTTTGATGGTGTTAGAGTGGACGCTGTTAGTAACATCATTTATTACAACGGCGATTCCTCAATTGGTCAAAACGATGGTGCGGTCGAATTCATTAAGAGATTAAACGCTAAACTCCATATCGCCCATGATAGTGTGATGATGATCGCCGAAGATAGTACTGCTTTCTCAGGTACTACTAGACCAACAGAATATGGTGGTCTTGGCTTTGACTATAAGTGGGACTTAGGTTGGATGAACGATACATTAAAGTATTATTCAAAAGACCCAGTTTATAAGAAATGGGAACACTATAACATCACCTTCTCTATGGCTTATTTCTATAGTGATAATTTCATGCTTCCTTTATCTCACGACGAAGTCGTCCATGGTAAAGGCACAATTATCAATAAGATGTGGGGCGACTATTATCAAAAGTTCTGTTTAATTAGAAACTTATATACATATCAATTCGCTCATCCTGGTAAGAAACTTAACTTCATGGGTAATGAATTAGCTTCCTTTGATGAATGGGATGAAAATAAATCATTACCATGGGTTTTAAAGAGTTTCCCTGCTCATGATAGTGTGTCTCGTTTAATGAGAGACTTAAATAGAATCTATCAACATGAACCAGCGATGTATTTTGAGGAACATAACCCAGAACACTTCCACTGGTTAATGGTGGATAACGCAAATGATAGTATCTATGCTTTCCAAAGGAAAGTTAATGACGATGTTTTAGTCTTCGTCTTTAATATGACCACTAATTATTATGAATCGTATGGCATTCCACTTATGGAAAGTGGTACCTATGAGGAAATATTTAATTCGGATAAAGATGTTTATGGTGGTGATAACCAATATAACGGCTTACCTGTTGATAGTGAACCAGGTAGCTTTGAAGGTTTACCAGCCCATATGAACATCAAACTTGCAAGCTTTGGTGCTTGTATCTTTAAGAAAATAAAATAAGGAGTGACTATATGTTTGAAAATAAACAACAGTTTAAAGAAGAATATGCTCGTCGTCTCGTCGAACGTTATGGCGTGAGTGTTGAAAACAGTCACATCTCTGAAAGATATACCGTTTTAGGAGAAATGGTCAGAGACTACGCTAACGTGGACTGGGGTAAAACTCACGATAAAACAATTGATAGTAAAAGAACATTAATCTATTTCTCCATGGAATTCTTGATTGGTCGACTTTTAGTCAACAATCTCCAAAACATGGGTATTTATGATGTAGTTAAAGAAGGCTTAGCCGATTATGGCATCAACATCCATGAACTAGAAGAACAAGAAAGTGACGCTGGTCTTGGTAATGGTGGTCTTGGTCGTTTAGCGGCCTGCTTTCTAGATAGTATTGCCTCTTTAGGCTATGTTGGTCATGGCAACTGTATCCGTTATGGATACGGCTTCTTCCGTCAAAAGATTGTCAAAGGTAAACAAGTTGAATTACCTGACCAATGGTTAACTAATGGTAACGTCTGGGAAGTTAGAAGAGCGAAATACGCTGTTGAAGTGAAATTATATGGCACTCCTGAAACTTATCTTAAGCCAGATGGCACATATGTATAAGAACCGCAAACACATTAAATGTGCGCGCTGTTCCATATGATGTCCCAGTCGTTGGC
>CAMNMM010000101.1:0-3987 GCA_946544655.1 uncultured Caryophanales bacterium
GCTCGACAGCAAGCCAACATATCAATATGTGACATTTAGCTTTGGTAATGATGATGCTTCTTCATTAACATTAGACGATTATAGCGAACTCAATATCATCGAAAGAAATGGTTTAGAAGGTATGCTTGACGCTCTTGATTATATCGGTGCAGGTGCCACACCAAGCTCAATGCAAGCAAACCGTGAACAAATCAGAATCAAGTTTGCAATGATGGGTGAAGAGCCAGGTAAGAATGCCCATATGGCCCAAGCCTTATATCTCACTGAAGCACATCAATATTTGATGGCTTTACGTAATCCTATGATTACTAACGCTGGTGAAATGTTTGTTCCAGTTGATGAAACAAGCAAAGATCCAAACGTTTCTAATAACATTTATAGCAATACTTTCTGCTTTAAAGAATACGGCGAAAGAATTGCTAACTTCCTTGATGGAGCGACAATCATTATTTAATTATGGCTAGCACTGTTAAGGAACAACACATTAATCAAATCGAAGTAATGAAAAGCAAATTCATTGCCTATTTACTTCCCTTAGATAACGAAGAGAACTTTAAGCCAATCTTGGCCGCTCTTCGAAAAGAACACAAAAAGGCGCGCCATATCGTATATGCATATCGCGTCGGTATGAAAAGTAAATCTTGTGATGACGGGGAACCTAAGGGTACCGCTGGTCATCCATTATTAGACTTACTTTACAAAAAAGACATTAACAATGTCGCCTTATTAGTGGTCAGGTATTTTGGGGGCACACTTCTTGGTGCTTCTAGATTACTTAGAACATATTTACAAGCGGGTGTTGATGTCATCAATAGTAGCGAGTTAATCGCTTTAGAAAGGTAACAGCATTATGGCAAATTGTGATGGTAACTGCGAACACTGTGGCGTTGAAGGCTGTGGTGAACGTATTGTTAAAAGCAAACCAAACGAATTTTCAAACATCAAAAGAATCATTGGTGTTTTATCTGGTAAAGGTGGGGTTGGTAAATCATTTGTCACCTCATCTATCGCCGCTTATTTAAATAGAAACGGCTTCAAAGTCGGTATCTTAGACGCTGATATCACTGGCCCAAGTATTCCTAAAGCCTTTGGGGTGAAGGAAAAAGCTTATGGCGAAAATGGATTAATCTACCCATGTAAAACCAAAGGCGGTATTGAAGTGATGAGCGCTAATCTTCTTTTAGAAGATGAAAAAGAACCAATCATCTGGAGAGGACCATTATTAGGTAATCTTGTTAAACAGTTCTTTGAACAAGTGATGTGGGGCGAATTAGATGTTTTATTAATCGATATGCCTCCAGGCACAGGTGATGTGGCTTTAACCACATTCCAAAGCCTTCCAATCGATGATTTAATCATCGTCACATCTCCACAAGACTTAGTCTCATTAATCGTCACTAAAGCCATCAAGATGGCGGAAATGATGAACATCCATGTTTTAGGTGTTGTGGAAAATATGTCATATCTAGTCTGTCCAAAATGTGAAGAAAAGATTCCATTATTTGGGGAATCTCATTTAGAAGAATTCGCTAAAGAAATGAAATTTAATATTTTAGGTAAATTACCACTTAATAGTGATAACACCGCTTTAATGGATAAGGGTGAAATTGAAAAGATTTCCCTTCCAGAAATGCAAAGCATTATTGACGCAATTAAAGGAGAGTAATTATGTTAGAGTTAGATTCACGTCGTAAAAAACTTTTTGATCAAATGAAAGACAACAGTGTCGCTATTTTCTTTTCTGGTGTTAGTAAAATCGCTAGTGAAGATGAAGCTTTACCATTTGTCTGCAATAAAAACTTCTTTTACCTTACAGGTATTAAACAAGAACACAGTGCGCTTATGCTTATCAAAACATTAGGCGAAAGAAAAGCCTATTTGTTCATTGATCCATATAGTGAACTTAAAGAAAAATGGACTGGTAAACGTTTAACTCCAGAAGCCGCGAGCTTAATAAGTGGTCTTAAAAACGTTTATACATCCGATAATTTAGAAACTATGCTTAGTTTAGCCATTACTAAACAACAATATGGTGAAATTGATTGTCTATATTTAGATTTAACTTCCCCAGAACAAAAACTTAAAGATGGGATGTTTATGAATGATTTAATGGTCAAGTTGCAACTTGACTATCAAAAAGAAATCGTTGATAGCTATCCAATCTTAAGAGATTTAAGAATGGTTAAATCTTCAGAAGAAATTGAAAACATGGTCAAGGCTATTGAAAAGACCAATAACGGCATTGCCTACGCTATAAGCAAATTAAAAGTGGGTATGAAAGAACATGAACTCGCTGATTATTTTGAATTATATGGTCGTTTACACGATAGAAGTGGTTTAGCGTTCGATACCATTATCGCTTCAGGTAAAAACGCGACATGCTTACATTACCCATCTCAAAACGATACAGTTAGAGAAAATGATTTAGTTTTATTTGACTTAGGTTATGAACATAACGGCTATAGTGCGGATATCTCTCGTACTTTCCCAGTGAATGGCAAGTTTGAAGGTGTACAAGCTAAAATCTATGAAGCTGTGTTAAACTGTAATAAAGCCGTTATTCAAATGATTAAACCAGGCTTAACCATTAAAGACTTACAAGAATTCGCGACCGAATATTTAAGAAAACAATGTATCAATTCTGGTTTAATGGATATGAATGATGATATCCGTAATTATTATTACCATAATGTCTCCCATCACCTTGGTTTAGATACACATGATATCTCTTTAAGAGAAAAGCCATTACAAAATGGTAATGTCATCACTGTTGAACCAGGTTTATATTTCGCTAAATACGGTGTCGGTGTCCGTATTGAAGATGATGTTTTAGTCAGTGATAATGGCTCAATCGTCTTAAGTAAAAACATCGTTAAAGAAATGGATGATGTCGAAAGACTCATGGCCACAAGAGGTTAAAAAGATGAAGTACATTTTAGCAATTGATCAAGGCACAACAAGTTCAAGAGCAATTCTTTTTGATAATACTGGTAAACCAATCCAAATTGCCCAAAGAGAAGTCACTTGTTTATTCCCACATTCTGGCTGGGTAGAAGCAGATGCATTAGCCATCTGGGTTTCAGTCATGGATGTCATTAATGAAGTCTTGATTAAAGCTAATATGACTATTGATGATGTCGCCACAATCGGTTTAACAAACCAAAGAGAAACCACAGTAGTGTGGTCAAAGAAAACTGGTATGCCAGTCCATAACGCTATTGTGTGGCAGTCCAGACAGTCCGCAGAAATCTGCGATAAGTTTTCTAAAGAAAAAGAACTCATTCACCAAAAGACTGGCTTAATTATTAATCCATATTTCTCCGCTTCTAAAGTGAGATTCATTTTAGATCATCTTGAAAATGGTCAAGAACGCGCGGAGTCTGGTGAATTATTATTCGGCACAATTGATTCCTGGATTATTTATAAATTAACAAGTGGTAAAGTTCATGCGACTGATGTCACTAATGCCTCTCGTACATTATTATTTAATATTAATGATATGAAATGGGATGAAGAACTTTGCCAAATGTTTAATATCCCAATGTCAATGTTACCAGTCGTAAGACCAAGTGCTTATGACTATGGTCAAGCCACTTTCTTAAAGAGTGATGTCCATATCACTGGTGTATTAGGCGACCAACAAGCCGCTTTATTTGGTCAAACATGTTTTGAAAGTGGTGAAAGTAAAAATACATATGGTACAGGTTGCTTCCTTTTAGTTAATACTGGCGATAAACCAGTCTTCTCAAATAAAGGTTTATTAACCACAGTTGCCTGGCAAATAGGTAACAAAGTGACCTATGCTTTAGAAGGTTCTGTCTTTATCGGTGGGGCGATTGTTCAATGGATTAGAGATGAAATGCAGTTAATCGAACACGCTAGTGATAGTGAAAAAGTCGCACAAATGAGCCATCGTTCACGTGTCTATATTGTTCCTGCTTTTACTGGTTTAGGAACCCCATACTGGGATGATGACGCTAGAGGTGC
>CAMNMM010000102.1:0-3872 GCA_946544655.1 uncultured Caryophanales bacterium
ACAAATAAACAGTCAACCGCAATAATGATGGCCATTGTAATGGCAATATATTCTGGCTTTACCTTATCGTAGAAGCTAAAGAAATTATTGAAATAGATGATGGAAAAGACCGCTCCGAGAAGAACTTCGATAGCGATTATGATAAAAGAGATAAGTTTGATAATTCTAATCGTTTTTCCCATAGTGCCTACATTATATATAATGTGCGTAAAATAATAAATACGGAAGTTTTAATTCTTCACGTATTTATTAACCTATTATTTATGCCATTTCTCTTAAATTAAGAGGCTAGTGCTTGTATTATAAACCTATTTTGTGGCAAAAAAATATTTTTATTAAAAATTTTTAAAGTTTGAACTCTTTAGCGATATCCCAGACTCTACCAGCGACATATTGAGCACCGGCTTTAGTGAAGTGAACGTTGTCGTTATTTGGTCTTAAATATTCAGTGGCATAATTTGGATTCGCTTCAAATTCTTCTCTTAAGTCGAGTTTTTCAAAACCGTACTCTTCTGCGAGTTCTCTTTGAATAGGATTAACATAATCTCTAATCTCATCATTTGGGATGCCGAATTGGTTTGGAGTCACGACTGGTGGAGAAACCATAATGATGAATTTCGCTCTTGGGAATTGTTCAATAAATGAATCAAGAAGAATCTTATATTCGCTAGTAAATGTTGGTTCCGCTTTTGACCATTCTGTAGCATCGTTTGTGCCTAACATAATGGCAAAGACATCTGGTTCATAATTGACGCAATTTGTATACACGTCTTGCTTAATATAGCGTTGATTTGGGGCTGTAGAACTAAATGAACCACCATAACCAGTGATGCTAATTCCGTTGACACCGAAGTTACCAACTTTGTATTTAGCATCCACTGTTTGGCCTAAGAATGTTGGGTATGATTCATTAGCCCAATAATGGCCAGCAGTAAGTGAATCACCAACACAAGCAATGTGATATTCTTTCTTCACTGTGATTGGGTATTCAGCGGAATATTCTCCATATTTAATGGTGACACTGGTTTGATCAGCAGTAAGGTTTTCACCATTTTCCACTTCGAACTCAACGGGTTTTAACTTTCCGGATTTAGCGCCTTTTAAGTAGACCCCCAAACCATCAGAGTTGAAATTATCGCCTTCGATGAATGTATGCCATGCATCAGAATCATCAATGTAAAAATCGTATTCTTCGCTTTGATTACAGCCGGTTGATAAAACCGCAAAAAGTGCGACACTTAACAAAGTTAATTTTTTCATAATTACGCTCCTACTTTACTGAAGTGATAGGTAGTTTTAGAGGTGAATGTTTCACCTGCTTTTAAAACGGTTGTACCATATTTATCAAATTCTGGATGATTGATAGCGTCAGGCATCATCTGCGTTTCTAAACAGATTTTACCATTGTTTTCTTTGTAGAGTTGTAAGCCTGGTCTATCAGTAAAGACATCGACTTTAAATTGTGTGCCTGTTAAAGTAGCGGCTTTGCCAAAGGTGCCTTTTTCTTTGTCTAAAACGTAGTTATCATCATAGCTCTCACTACTCTTGAAAGCTTTTTCATCAATATAATCAAACTTTGTGCCAGAAACTGATTTAACTTCACCTGTTGGAATTTTATTGTTGTCTAATGGAGTGTAATTACTACCCGCGACTTGTAATTTAACATTGGAATAACTACGGCTACCATTGATATCAATGAATAAGTGGTTGGTTGGATTACAAAGAGTGTCTTTTGTTGTAGTGGCACTATATTCAATTGATAATTCACCAGTCTCAGAAAGTGTATATGTCACAAACATCTTCATTTCACCTGGGTAACCATTATCTTTATCTTGTGAAACGATAGAATACTTAATTGAATTAATTGTTTGTTCTTCTTTCTTCCAGTTTGATGTGGCAAATGGTCCTTGCCATGTTCTACCACCACCATGGAGAGAGTTATTACCATCGTTTTTGGTAACACTATATTGAGTACCATTTAAGGTAAATTTGCCACCGGCGATACGATTAGCAACTCTACCAACGGTAAAACCATCTTTAGCGATTTGTTTGCCATCAAATTCGATTTTATCGATTCTAGCGCCTTGTTCTTTAAAGTAAACTTTAAGTCCGTTTGCCGCGGATAATTGATTATCAACAATCTTAGGATCAGAACTAGACGGGGTTAAGCTATTTGAACTTGGCGTAGATGTATCAGAAGAAATAGATGGTTCCACTGAAGAAGAAGTCTCAGATGATGAACCTTTATTACCACAGGCTGCAGTAATGAGCGCAAAAGAAATAAGCGCTAAACGAGCTAATATTTTTTTCATAGATTAAATCCTCGTTATTAGTTTCCCACTTTGTAAG
The DNA here is from genome assembly GCA_946544655.1 of uncultured Caryophanales bacterium. Taxonomy (GTDB): domain Bacteria; phylum Bacillota_I; class Bacilli_A; order RFN20; family CAG-826; genus RUG14515. The sequence goes on from CAMNMM010000102.1 coordinate 2,350, forward strand.
TGCGTATGCAACAAAAAGGACTACCGAAGTAGCCCTCTTTGAAAGGATTTTATTCTATGAAAACTATTTAACATCTAAGAACATATGAGGATATTTCTCTAACATGAAATCCATATCCTTATCACCACGTCCACTTAAGCAGACAAGTATTGATCCACTCTTCATGTTTCTTGCACATTTAATGGCATATGCTAAAGCATGACTTGATTCAATAGCAGGAATAATACCTTCTAATCTTGATAATAGGAAGAAGGCTTCTGCAGCTTCATCATCAGTGATTGATTCATATTTCACACGGCCAATATCTTTTAAGAAAGCATGTTCTGGGCCAACACCTGGATAATCTAGACCACTAGCGATGGAATAAGCATCACCCGCTGTACCATCTTCGTTTTGAAGAACATATGAATTAAAGCCATGTAAGACCATTTCTTTACCTAATGTCATCGTGGCACTGTTTTTACCAATTTCTTTACCAGTACCCATGGCTTCAACACCAACGATATTAACTGGTTCATCTAAGAAGGCTTCAAACATACCAATAGCGTTACTTCCACCACCAACACAAGCGGTAACAATATCTGGTAATTCACCTGTCATTTCTAAGAATTGTTCTTTTGCTTCTCTACCGATAACTTCTTGGAAATCTCTCACCATTAATGGATATGGATGAGGACCAACAGCACTACCGATGACATAGAAAGCATCTTTATACTCTTTCATATAGGCTTCAAAAGCGGCATCCACTGCTTCTTTTAATGTTCTTGTACCAAACTTAACTGGCACCACTCTAGCGCCCAATACTTCAATACGCTTAACGTTAGGGGCTTGTTTTTCCATATCAACTTCACCCATATAGATATCACACTTTAAACCAAAGTATGCTGCCGCCATTGCGACCGCAGAACCATGACTACCTGCGCCTGTTTCGGCAATGAGCTTTTTCTTACCTAAATATTTAGCTAATAAGGCTTGGCCCATCGCGTTATTTAACTTATGTGCGCCACCATGATTAAGATCTTCTCTTTTGAGGTAAATCTGTACACGTCCTAAGTAATTTGATAAGTTTTGGCAGTGATACACAGGTGTGGGACGACCTTGATAATTCTTTCTAATCTCTCTAAGTTCAGCGATGAATTTAGATGATTTAGCGATTGTTTGATAGCCATAGTAAATCTCATCCATGGCCTTTTGTAATTTAGGAGAGACAAAGCTACCACCGTAACGACCAAAGTATCCATCATCAGTTGGAAATTGTTTACGGTAATTCTTGAAGTCAAAATTTATATCTTTTAAAGGAGAATCTTCAAAGAGCCTTTGTCCCTTGATTCTGCGATCTAATGGCTTTGGTGCATTTTCCGGTATAAAGTACTTATGACCTTTAAGAATTGCACCTTCAATTCTCTTCTCTTTTAAAAGAGCACGGACTCTTCTTTCATTAATTCCCCATTTTTCACTAGCTTCTAATACGGTAATATATTTCATACCTTTTATTTCCTTTCGGTATATTCTTTATGCCTATT
>CAMNMM010000103.1:0-3855 GCA_946544655.1 uncultured Caryophanales bacterium
TGGTTGTTCAGCTTCTACTGCTGGAGCAGGTTGTTCCACGACGATTGGGGTTGGATTATTAAGTTGAGGCCAGATTTCATCCGCAGCTTCATCAAATGTGACTGTAGGAATATAAACGACTGGCGCTGGTTTGCTAGGCTCGGCCTGCGCTTGTTGAATAGGCGCTACTTTAGCAGCTTTCTTAGCAGCGGCTTTAGCCTGTTTAACAGGAACTTCAACCACCACTTGTTCTTCCGCTTTAGCGATTGGATTTGGATTATTTAATTGTGGCCAAATCTCATCAGCGGCTTCATCAAATGTCACAGTTGGAGTATAAACCTTAACAACTTTAACTGGTTGTTCTGCTTCAGGTGCAGGTGTAGGAATTGGCACTTCCTTAACGACTTCTTTAACAACAACTTTTTCCACGACTTTTGGAATTGGGTGTGGATTTCTAAGTTGTGGCCAGATTTCGTCTGCCGCTTGTTCGAAGGTAACAGTTGGGACATAAACTTTCTCAACTTCTTTCTCTTTCTTTTTGCCCTTCTTAGGTTCTTCTACTGGGGCATTATTAGCGTTAACGATATCAGTAACGTCTTGTTTAGAAGCGTTAATGATTTCATTACGCATGGCGTTGAGTAAGTCTTCTTCTTCTTTTCTAATGGCTTCTTTCTCCATTTCAAGGAGTTTAAGTCTAGCTTGTTCACGTTTAGCAAGGATGTCTTTGACTTTCTTTTCAAAGGCATTGAGTTCTTTTTGTCTACGCTTTAATAAGTCATTCTTCGCTTTAAGGTCTTGTTGATTTTCCTTCTTAGCGGCGTATTCATCAGCGTAGTATTCTTTTTCTTTCTTTGTTGGGTGGAGTGGTAAGTCTTTCTTAATCTTGCTATCTAAATAGGCTTGATAGGCATCATCCACACGGGCGAAAGAGATAGGACCTTCTAATAATGGACCATAGATAAATGATTCATCTTCCAATGTGGTGAGAATCCTTGGCTTATAAACCTTAGTGTTAACTTTCTTTTCACGGGCAATGTTATTACCTCTTAATGTCACATAGTTAGCGAATAAGGTTCTATTTAATTCAGAGATTTCTTCATCATTAAATAATGAATAGTTTTCATCAATCTTATAGTCGACACCTAATCTATCATAGGTTTCGATAAATCTATAAACTTCATAGCAGTGTCTATATTTAGGATTCTTTCTAATGATGTTAGTTTGAACGATTGGGTTTCTCACATTCTTTTCATTCTTCATTTGTTTCATGAATGGAGAATTATAGAAATAGGAAATATAGTCTCTAGTTTGTTTAATTCTTTCAACATAACTACTGTTGATCTTTGTTTCTTCGTCTTCTTTCTTATAAGAGACTTTAATCTTTGTTTCAATTTCAACTTCCGCTCCATCGACGATGGATTTGTTTTTGAAATATAAAACTTCTTCGTTATGTAATTCCGCGAATTTAGAAACGAATTCATAACGTTTAGAAATGAATAAATATAGTCTTCTTACAAAAGTCGCGATGAATCTATTTTCATAAGTATGTAAATCATCATCACTACTCATGGATAAGATCTTAGAAGGAATGACATTACCATAATCATCGACTTCTTTAATGTATTGCGTGTGGCTCGCTAAGTGTTGCACGGATTCTGATGTGACTTTTCTAGCGAGTTCAACTGGTGTTAAGTTACCAATGATTTTAGTGTGTTGTCTTGGATTAGCGATGATATCACCTAAATCGAAGATACAGCCTTCAATCATTTCAATCCAGCTTTTATCAAAGGAGGAGGAGGCTAAACGGTCAAGTCTTAAATAAGAGTTCTTACCCGCGCTTAAAGAATCGTAGATTTCCTTAGCGTGGGAATCACGTACGATTTTCTTCATCGCGCTATGATAGGCTTTATTTAGTTGTTTGTTTGTTGTGACCGTTTTTTTCATGATGAGTTTAGTTTTTAGTTATTAGTTGTTCTTAATTAAGTTATCGATGTAGCTATGGGCCATTTTGAAGTTACCCTTGCCATACATCTTATCTAATTGTGCATCGAGTTCTTTTAATTCGTCTTTTAAGAAGGCGATGTTAAGAGATTCGAATTTCTTTAAGACCTTGTTGGTGAAGATGAAGTCATAACCATCGACTTCTTTACCACCACAGGCGACATATACTGGGATGAATGTATCTAATTGTTTTAAGATACGGTTACCAAAGGCGAGTTTGAATTTCTTAATGACGAAGTTATCAAGTTGTTCGAACTTGTCAGACATGTCTTTGGAGATTGGGAATTGGTTAATCGCATCATCATATAATTTTCTGATTTGACTATATGGGACGTTCATTGCCTCTTGATTTGGACATTCGAATGGTCTGCCCTTATCATCAAAGAATAATGAGATTGCACGGTCATAGACCTTATCGGAGATGGTGAATGTACTATCATCGTTATTGGCGGTACCAAAGAAGATGACGTTTTGTGGGATTAATAACTTACCATCTTTTAAGTTAACTGGGTCGTTAGCGATTGTGGTAGGAATTAAGTCGATAACCCAGTCATTAGGATCTCTCATTTCCATGATGGATAAGAATTCAGCGAAGTAGTATTCAATACGGGCTAAGTTCATTTCATCGAGGACGATGACATCTAAGTCTTGTCTATATGTTGTGGTATATAACGCTTTTAAGAATTCAGTTTCATTGAACTTCTTAGTGAATTCGTTATAGTAACCTAATAATTCACTTCTATCTTTCCAGGATGGTTGAACTGGAATAATCGCACTATCGAAATTGAAGAATTTACCAAGGGCGAACGCTAAGGATGTTTTACCTGTACCAGAGATACCTTCTAAGATGATTAACTTAGAGGCCGCCATACCGGCAAATAATTGTTTAATAACATCTTCTCTATAGTATAACTTCAATTGGCTAGCGGCGAAGTTACGGAAGGCATTACATAATTCTTCGAGGGATAAGTTTGGTCTATATGGGATGTCCATATTAGAACCACGGTATTTGTTATCAACATGGATAAGTTTTGGGAATCTGGAACTGACTTCTTCTACGATTTCTTGGCTTTCTTTATCTAATTGAGATTCACTACCACCACGTAAGCCCATATAACCGACTTTGAGATTGAGGATCTTATCTTTTTCTTGAATGGCTTGGAATAACTCATAGTTGAGTCTTTCAACTTGTCTAGATAATTCTTCTTTATCTAATTCTTTTTTCACGAATCTCACGTATTTACGGAAGAAGACGACAATTAAGAAAAGTAGACCAGCGATTAAGCCGATAAGTAATAATAAGAAGATAACCCAGAAAATCCAGCCAACAGGACCAAATGAGGCATAGTGTTCTGTCATATAGTCGTTGTAGAATTTGAAGTTTCTTCCTAAGTCTGTCCATGGTGAGATAAATGCCTTATAAAGGAATGTACCAATATCTTGTAGGACGGCAAGGAACATCTTCCTTAGATATTCAAAATAAGAAGCCATATTAAATAATCCCCCTTAATACCTTAAAACTTAATTGTGCATCAAAGCTTGCACCCATTGTAGAGTTATAACAATCTAAATCCCATCCTTCTAAATAAATAGATAACACTATTTCGGTAGGAACACCGTTATAGCATGGGATTAATAATGGATTGTCATTTGAATTAATATCATCTAATGAGATAGATGGTTCTTGTTTATATTTAACACCCGCTTGGAGTGAATTTTGTTCATTGTAAGTATAAGCAGCTTTATCGTTCTTACCACTGAAGGCATTACCAAAGAATTCATTTGGTGTTTCTCTAAATGGAATAACGAACGATGGATCTTCAGGATTGTCATAAACGATTGCTTCACGATTTTCAATTTCGCCATAGACAATCT
>CAMNMM010000104.1:0-3783 GCA_946544655.1 uncultured Caryophanales bacterium
ACAACCCAAGAGCGAACGTCTATCGTATGATGAACAACATCCCATATTCATGGGGAACTGCTGTTAACGTTCAATCAATGGCTTTCGGTAACAAGGGTGAAACATCAGGTACAGGTGTTGCGTTCTCACGTAACCCAGGTACAGGTGAAAAAGTCATCTCCGCTGAATACTTACCAAACGCTCAAGGTGAAGACGTTGTCGCGGGTATCCGTACACCTCTCCACATCGATGAATTAAAAGCTCGTATGCCAGAAGTTTACGAACAATTCGTCAAGACCATTAAATTAATGGAAAACCACTACCGTGATATGCAAGATATGGAATTCACCGTTGAAGACGGTAAATTATACTTCTTACAAACACGTAATGGTAAGAGAACCCCAGCCGCCGCTTTAAAGATTGCTTGCGATTTAGTGGACGAAGGTTTAATCGATGAAAAAGAAGCTGTCTTAAGAATCGATCCAGTCAGCTTTGATAAATTATTATTACCAGGCTTTGATAAAGACGACTTAGCCAAGAAAACACCGATTGCCACCGGTTTACCAGCTGGCCCAGGTGCAGGTACAGGTAAAATCGCTTTCACTGCTGAAGAAGCTCAAGCCAGAAAGAACGCTGGTGAAAAAGTTATCTTAGCCAGAGCCGAAACATCTCCAGAAGATATCGTTGGTATGGTTGCTGCTCAAGGTATCCTTACAATGCGTGGTGGTATGACATCTCACGCCGCTGTCGTTGCCCGTGGTATGGGTAAATGCTGTGTCTGTGGTTGCGCTGCCGCTGTTATCGATGAAGAAAACCGTACACTCACCATTGGTGATAAAGTGTATACAGACCAAGACACCATTTCCTTAGATGGTAGTACAGGTAAAATCTACGAAGGCGAAATCAAGACAGTTGAACCAGATTTAACCACTGGTTACTTCGGTAGATTAATGGGTTGGGTTGACCAAAATAGAGCCCTCAAAGTTAGAACAAATGCTGATACACCAAGAGATGCTAAACAAGCTAAGATCTTCGGTGCTGAAGGTATCGGTCTCTGCCGTACTGAACATATGTTCTTCGCTAAAGACAGAATCTTCTCAATGAGAAAGATGATTCTTGCTGATAAAGTTGAAGATCGTGAAGCTGCATTAGCCGAAATCGAACCAATGCAACAAGCTGACTTCGAAGCCCTCTATGAAACAATGTTACCATTCAACGTTAACGTTCGTTTATTAGACCCACCACTACATGAATTCTTACCACAAGAAGAAGAACTCATTAAAGAATTAGCTGACGCTCTTAAGATCAGTGTTGATGCTGTCAAAGACAGAATTCATGAACTCCACGAAGCCAACCCAATGATGGGTCACCGTGGTTGCCGTTTAGCGGTCACATATCCAGAAATCTGCAGAATGCAAACAACTGCTATCATTAAAGCCGCTATCAACGTCAGCAAAAAGACAGGTACCTTAGTGCAACCAGAAATCATGGTTCCATTAGTACTCGAAGAAAAAGAATTAGCCTTCGTTAAGAAGATCATCTGCGAAACCGCTGATAAGTTAATCGCTGATTCCGGTTTAGCAATGCAATATCACGTTGGTACCATGATTGAAATCCCACGTGCGGCATTACTCGCTGATGAAATCGCTAAAGACGCTGAATTCTTCAGTTTTGGTACAAACGACTTAACACAAATGACATTTGGTTTCTCTCGTGATGACGCCGGCAAATTCTTACCAGCTTATTACGAAACAAAGATCTTTGAAGAAGATCCATTCAAGACCTTAGACCAAAACGGTGTTGGTAAATTAGTCCAATTAGCCGTTAAGTTAGGCCGTGGCACCCGCCCAGACCTCCACGTTGGTGTCTGTGGTGAAACAGGTGGCGATGCAAAATCTATCGAATTCTATCACAAAGTCGGTTTGGACTATGTCTCCTGCTCTCCATTCCGTGTGCCAGTCGCTAGATTAGCCGCTGCTCAAGCCAATATCAAAAACCCAAGAAAATAGGTTCTTAGGAATATAGAATGACGCTCTCAGTAATGGGAGCGTTTTTCTTTATCTTTACATTTAAAATTGATTTATTTAACATAGTTAACATGAATAACTACGAAGCAATATTTAAACGAAAATCATTCCACTTCTTCATTGGGGGAGAAGCCACCACTGAAGAGGATTTAAAACTAGTTAATAACTTTGTCAAAGAAGTTAAGCCTCTTTATGATGACATCAAGACTGAAATCATCGTTGTGCCAGAAAAAGAAACCACCTGTCATAGAGGCGCGGATTATTGCATCCTCTTCTATAGTGAGTCTAAAGGCGAATATTTAAGAAATATTGGCTATATTGGTGAACAAATTGATCTATATCTTAATTCTATCGGCTTGGGCGCTTTATGGTTTGGTATTGGGAAACCAAAAGAAGTAAGAAACAATGACTTAGAATATGTCATCATGCTTGCCTTTAAGCGCATGCCCGTTAATAACTTTAGAAAAGATATGTTTAAGTCAAAAAGAAAGTTATTAGAGGAAATATGGTCTGGTGAAAGCATTGATGATGTTACTAACATAGTTAGATTTGCCCCGAGTGCCTGCAATACGCAGCCCTGGTACGTCGAAAATAAGAATAATGAACTATTTATCTATCGATACAAGAAACCCGGTAAAAGAGGCATTATGCCTATTGATAAGGTTATGTACTATAACAGGATAGATATAGGAATATTCTTATTCATTTTAGAAGTATGTTTAAATAACAAAGGAAGATCCTTCAATAGAAAACTATATCTAGACGAAAGCACCGCTGAAATCGAGAAGACCTTAGTCGCTGTTTATAAAATATAGAAGAGTCGCGAATTTGCGACTCTTCTAATTTATTGTTTTTGTTGTTCAGCTTCTTTTTGGGCTTTCTTTTCCGCTTTGGCAAGTTTCTTGTATTTGCGGCCTTCTTTATTGAAATGATGTAAGCCTTTCCAGAAGTGACCATTGAAGATCATGATTAAGCCATCTAATTGACTCATACGAAGGCCACCACCAGAGAATCTAGACATGCCTCTCATTGGTTGATGGACAACACCCATGACTAATGTATTCGCCAAAACACGATTACCCATCTTACGGAGCACTCTTGTGAACCAAGGAATAGCTTTACCCACTAAACGGCCAATCCAGCGCTTAGAATAGCGTAATTCACTGAATGTGGTGTTATAGTCGATAACCATTCTATTCTTCTTATAGAAAGGAAGTGCGCCGTTAGGAATATCGTGGCCTAACAAAGTTCTGAATTCTTCATCTGGAATATCTCTTAATTTACCTTCAAAGTAATGTGGTAAATCTTCTTTGTTATATGGCACTGTATTTGTGGTACCAATTTGACTAATTGAACCCACTAAACGGACATCATCAACAGAAGCGGCAACATATAAATCATAAACACCTTTTTCAATTTCCCACTTATTTGTCGCGGTATTGAAATATCTAAATGTCTTATCATCGAATGGGATACTAACTTTCTTAGTTTCGCCCGCTTTTAAGAAGACTTTAACAAAGCCTTTTAATTCTTTAGTAGGTCTAATAATAGCGCTGCCTTTTAAACCAACATATAATTGAGCGATTTCTTTACCATCAACTTTACCGGTATTTGTGATTTCAAATTTGACACCATCGTTATCAACAACAAGATTCTTATATTCAAATGTTGTATAGCTTAAACCAAAACCGAATGGGAATCTAACTGGTGTTTGTGAGATATCAAAATATCTATAACCAATACCATATGCTTCACGATATTCGATTGTTCTTGTGTG
>CAMNMM010000105.1:0-3761 GCA_946544655.1 uncultured Caryophanales bacterium
TGGAATCCATAAGTCCACTTCTGGAATAGATTTCTTTAAATCATCAACATAACGATTGACTAAACAACCAGTAACGACAATTTTTTGTTTTTTATTAATGTTATCTAAAATGACATCAATACTTTCTTTCTTACTAGCTTCAATAAAGCCACATGTATTGATGATGAGAATATCCGCTTCTTCTTTATTGTTCACTATTTCATAGTGATTCTTGAGTAAAAGACCAAGGATATTTTCACTATCGACAAGGTTTTTTGCGCAACCTAAAGAGATTAATGCAATCTTCTTCATTATTCACTCCTTAAAGCGGTGACTGGATCTTGTCTAGAAGCATGCATACTTGGAATTAAACCAGCAACCACGCTTAAGGCAACGGATAAGGCGAGCATAATGCCCATGATTGGTAATGTTAATACCGCGATAGCCGGTACACCAAAGTTACCGATAATAAGATTAATAATGATGCACACTACTTCGGTAATGACTAAGCCGATAATACCAGACATCACACCTGTCACGAGGTTTTCGGCAATAAATAAACGAGAAACGTCTTTCTTTCTGCCACCAAGAGAACGGATAACACCGATTTCTTTGACTCTTTCCATAACCGAGATATAAGTAATAACCGCGATCATGAAGGAAGAAACCACTAAGGAAAGTGAGGTGAAAATAACTAACGCTGTAGTAATAATTGTAATCATTGTGTCGATGACATTAATGATGATAGAAATTGTATCAGTATAGGTTAATTCATCTCTATCACTAGCTTTGAGTGTTGTGCCATTAGATAAGGTAATGGTTTCATCACTATTCCATTTATCGAGATATTTATTAACTTGGTTCTTTGTTTCAAAGTTCACTGGATAGATAGACATCTTGTCTGGAAGTTTCTTATAGTCTCTAGCGATGATGACATTGTTTTCATCTGCAGTTTCCACAATCTTAAGACCACATAATGAACGGAAGTGAGTAGCGTTTTCACTAGCGTAGTTAGTGCCGGTAATATTGGACAATAATGAACCAAATGATGAATTCAAGTCACCATTTAAGCAAGATGCATAGCCAAAGGCATCATAGATTGGATTATCTGGATCAGTCCAATCGGTGTATTTAAATGTCACATAGGCATTATATAAATCAGCATTGTGTCTGCCTTGGTCAATGAAACTAGCAAAGCCACGTGCTTCATCGCGAATAATCTTACTATTGAAGGCATCATTCATATATTTTGCTTGGAAGGCATCAGTGTAATAAACACCACGGCTAAGGCAACCAAATGAAACGCCTTTCTTTGGTCTTAAAATGCCAGCGATTTTAAGCTCAGTACCACCAGTCCAAGAATCTTCAACAGTCGCACTATATTGGTAACCGGTAACGGTTTCCATTTCATCTTTAATCTCTTTAGCGCTGATGAATTGTTTGGCAGGTAAGCCCATGATTTCACCCACTAAAGAGTTAACGGTAGCACCAGTGCTATCGCCACCTTCAATTTGAATATAGCTAATCTTTGTATAAATGTCAGGAGAAGCATTACCAGTCATTAAGCCTCTCGCTACTTCAGCGTCAAATGTTAAGAATTTGCCACTGGCGGGATCTCTTTCTAATGGGTCTTCTGATTCAGGGTCTGCAAGTAAATCTTCAAAAGTCACATTTTCTTGACTATTAATCAAAGCGGATGGATCAAAACTTGGTTTCATCTTCACCGCATAAAGAGTTTCAGAATTGAATGGACTTAAGTTAATGTGTGAACCAGTATAAAGGATACCTTTAACCAAAGTGGAAGAAGTATTGCTACTATATTGGAATGAATAGAATTCATCGTTCGTGGAATTTCTTAAAACAATGTTGTAATTCTTATATGGTCTAACTGGAATATCATCATAATGATAAATAGTATCATGTGGATAATATGTGAATTTTTGACCTAATAATGTCTCATATGAGAATGATGTTTTATATGGATATTTAGCGTCTAATTCCGCATCAGTTTCTGTATTGTTTTCATCATATTTTTTAATCGCTTTTTTAGCGATGTTCATGACTTCTTCTTCTTGATAATAACCAAGTTGAGCGAAGACTAAGTCAGTTAAGGTAGTATCACCTTCCACCACTAACATGATTTCATTTTCATTTTGTGGGAAGTGAGAGTCACCTAATAAATCATATTGACTTAAGATATAATCTTGATCTCCTGGCATTAACTTCATGAAGTCGGTGAATAAGTCAACATAACTAGCGTAGGCTGAGAAGCCTTCAACAGTTTTAAGTTCAGCGATATAACGTTGAGTTAAACCGTTTAATGAGATTTTCATTGTTTCAGCGTTATCATTTGGTTTCCATTCACAGAAGATATTATTCGTTGGGTCAATACCATAACTAAATGATGTCGCACTGACATAGTTAGATGGGATATCCTTAACGAATTGGACAAGATTTTCATCAATAGTATTTGTCTTAACGGATGTGAAATCACTATATCTATCCATTAAGTAATCAATCATAGAATTAAGACCAACTTCAGTAGTTGGGTCGAAAGTGGCAATCTTGCTATCTGGATCTTGATATAAACCAGTCATTAATGATGACATATCCACGGATTCTTCAGCGATGGATAATGGATAAGAAGATAACATATCATCTTGCATGTTATCGATATAACGACGGACACCAGTAGAAGCCGCTAAAACGGTTGAAACACCAAAGATACCAATACTACCCGCAATAGCGACAAGTATTGTTCTTTTTGATTTACTAAATAAGTTAGCGACACTTAAAGCGGTCGCGGTAAAGAAGGACATCGAACTATTCTTCTTTTTACCTTTATTAATATCACCATCAGGGTAAGAAGCAAGAACACCACATTTTGGACATCTTGCAACTTTTTCATTGATGACTTCACCACATTTTGGACAGCGATATGAAACTTCAGGAAGTTCGTTACCATCAAATGGGTTGCTATCACCAGTGATTACACCATCAAACATATTAACGATACGAGTGGCATATTTGACCGCTAAGTCTGGGTTATGGGTAACCATGACAACTAAACGGTCTTGGGCTACTTCTTTAAGTAAGTCCATGATTTGGACACTAGTTTCACTATCAAGAGCGCCGGTTGGTTCATCGGCTAATAAGATTTCAGGATTGTTAACTAACGCTCTAGCGATAGCCACTCTTTGCATTTGACCACCAGAGAGTTGGTTTGGTTTCTTCTTTTCCATACCCTTTAAGCCAACTTTGGCTAAAGCTTGGTATGCTCTTTCTTTTCTTTCCTTTTTATCAACACCAGCGATAGTTAAAGCAAGTTCGACGTTTTTAGAAATGCTTTGGTGACCGATTAAGTTATACGCTTGGAAGACAAAACCAATAGAATGGTTACGATATGTATCCCAATCATAATCAGAATAGTTTTTAGTGGACTTGCCTTTAATGATTAAGTCACCTTCACTATAACGATCAAGACCACCGATAATATTTAAAAAGGTTGTTTTACCACATCCAGAAGGACCAAGAACTGCCACAAACTCATTACGTCGGAAATTAACTGAAACTCCTCGTAGGGCCTTAACCGGCTCTTGGTTTTTCATTTCATAATTCTTCTTGATGTTAACGAGTTTAAGCATAGTGATTCTCCTAATATGTTTGTATACTATACAAAATAAAAGTGCGTGTCAATAAACAAGCACTTTATATTTTAAATATTTTTATTCACTGTTTAATCTTTAATTTAAAGATTGTTCGCAATGAGCCAGGTTTTATCT
>CAMNMM010000106.1:0-3737 GCA_946544655.1 uncultured Caryophanales bacterium
CGGTGTGCTTCTTCAACACCCTTTTCGCTTAATTCGACATCGGTCCAACCTGTGAAGAGGTTGAGTTTGTTCCATTCAGATTCACCATGTCTGATTAATACTAATTTATGCATGTGAGTTTTCTCCTTTTTTATTCCGTAGTCATTATACTTATATTCTTTGTTGAAACAAAGAGAAACGTTAAAGCAATTTACTTATATATTGATTTCGCTATGAATCTTTGATTTAATAACTTTGTTAGCTGCTTGCGGTTCATCCGATAAAGCCCAAATTAAGTAGGCTTTGCGCTAACGTTTTTTATTTTCTGTTAAGAATTTTTCTATTTCTGATAAATCCTCTTCAGATAAATGATACTTTTTAAGTAACTGTCCTCTTGTTTTAATCGAATCAATCCTTAAGTATTTCCTAACATATGCTGGTTTTTCACTTCCAGATGGATTCTTTTGCAATCGAATGTATCTTCCAGATTTAATTGGACTCGATGTCATTTCCAAATTTTTCCAGACTCTTTCATCTGAATCAACTTCGATGCTCGGGTGAAATCTAGTTCTTTTATTCTTGTAAAAAGCGTATTTATTCTTTTTCCTCATATAACCCTCCTATTAATTAAATAGGGAGTATTTTTCATTTTTGTCCAAAAAAGTTGATATGTTCTGCAAATAAAAAATCGCATTATTGAATAAAATCAATAAATGTTATTAAATAATTAACGTATGAATGATTTAGCGTTAAGTATTATTACATTGCTCGTAGGCGCCGCGGTATTTATCGTTGGTATGAACATGATGTCCTCTGGTTTAAAGAAATCAACTGGACCAAGTTTAAAGAAGTTATTAAAGAAGATTAGAAACAATAGGTTTGCATGCTTCGGAATTGGTACAACAGTGACCATGTTAGTGCAGAGCAGCGCCGCTACTGGCGTTATGGCTATCGGTTTTATCGCCGCTGGAACAATGACAGTATTCCAAGGCGTAAATATCATCTTAGGTGCTTATGTTGGCACCACTATTACTGGTTTACTTGCTGCTTTATCTTCAGTTAAGATTGCCAAATACTTTGTTGTTATTGCCGCTATCGGTGTTGTCTTAATGTTCTTTAAAAAGGAGCATGTTAAAAACATCGGTGAAATTTTAGCGGGTCTTGGATTATTATTCTTTGGTTTAAACACTATGAGTGGTGTCTTAAGTGAAGATACTGGTAACCCTCAATTGGTTAAAATGGTTCAAGACTTCTTTAGTGCAGTTAACTTCCCGCTATTGTTAGTTTTGATTGGTGCAGTAGTTACTATTCTTGTGCAATCCAGTTCTGCCTCTGTCAGTATTGTTGTCAGTCTTACTGGTTCCGTTATTGGCTTCGAACAAGCTATGTTCCTTGTTTTAGGTGCAACAATCGGTACCGTATTCACTCTTTTACTTGCCACGATAGGTGGTAATGTTAATGTTAAACGTACCGGTATAATTGTTTTAATAATTCGTATATTGACCGCTTTAGTGGCCTTAGCAATTTGCTGGCCATTAGGTAGCTATATCTCCACTGGGTTTCAAACAGTTTTCGACTTCAGCAAAGAAGGTGGCCCAGAACTAGCGATCGCTGTATTCCACATCTTATATAATGTCATCTTTATGCTCGCGGCTTTACCATTGGTAAAACCATTAGAGAAATTATCCTTTAAATTGGTTAAGGATAAAGAACAAGAAAAGATGAGACAGTCTCTTAAATACATTGATAACCACTTATTAGATACACCAACTGTCGCTATGATGCAGGTCAAAAGAGAAATCATTAATATGATGCATCTTTCTTACGACAACTTAAAACTTGGTTATAACCGTATTCTTACGCAAGATAATTCACAAGATAAAGAACTTATCGAAACCGAAGATAAGATTGACTATATCAACAATGCTATTACACAGTTCTTAATCAACTTAACACATAATGTTTCATTAAAAGATGAAAAGACATTAGGTAGCTATTTCCACGTTGTTAACGATATTGAACGTATTGGTGACCATGCTTATAACTTCTATGAATCATCATTAAAGATGGTTAGTAATGATTTGAAGTTCTCTGATGTCGCTAAAAAAGAATTTGATAGCATGTTTGATGTTATTTGCCAGATGTTTGATTTAACATTTGTTATCTTCCACGATAAGAGCAGAGACAGCTTAAAGAAGTTACATGATTTAGAAGATCAAACAGATAATTTAAAGAATACCTTAAGTACCGCTCACTATGAGCGTATTCAAAATAAAACATGTCACGTGGAAAATTCTCCATTCTACACCACTTTAGTTAGTGAATTAGAAAGAGTGGCTGACCACTTAGTTAATATTGGTTATTCCATCGTTAACCCAACTGGTGACGATCCAACTGAAAAATTAACGGAACAATATGAATAAATATTCTAAATATCTCATAACCATAGCGTTAGTCGCGCTAGCGGTAACAACTTTCGTGTTGTTTGAAGTGCAAGACAAATATCTCACCACTGATCCTATTGTTAATTCAATGCTTGGTAGAACTATCTATCAATTGTCCATCGGTGCGCTTTTCATTTGGCTCATCTATATCATGGGTGATAGGCAATATTTATTCTTAAATAGAACCACTAAAAAGAAATTATTATGGTGTTTACCATGCTTAATTACATGTCTTGTTAATTTCCCATGGTTTGGAGTCTTTTCAGGTAACGTCACCGTCTCCATGTCTGGTTATATTGCTTTATACGCTATACACGTTATTTCTATCGCGCTCGTAGAAGAACTAGTCTTTAGAGGGGTTTTATTAAACCTTGTCTTTGCGTATATGAGAAGGACTAAACTTCCTTATGTCTTTTCTGTTCTTATTTCTTCTGCGATATTCGCGGCCTTCCATCTCTTTAATTTATTTATAGACGCCACTATTGAGGGTGTTTTATTACAAATGACATATACTTTCTTAATCGGCTGTATGTTTGCAGTTATTCAAATTAAGATGGGCAGTGTTTGGTATTGTGTAATTTTGCATGCTTTATTTAATTTCGGTGGTATGTTCACTCAATTTGGTTTTGCCTTTGGTGATCCATGGGATATCGTCTTCTGGATTTTAACAATTGTTTTTGGACTATTGTCTGCTGGCCATATTATTGTTACCTTAATAAATATGGAGAGACATAAATATGATTCCTGAGCCACTTTTTAATATTTTTGGTATCGAAATTGATATGTATGCGATTTGCTTTTTAGTGGGCTTAATCGCTTGTTTTGTTTTTACCTATATTGCGATGAGAAAAAGTGGTTATTCCTCTAGTGCGAGAGACACAATATTAATTATTGGATTATTTGCGATCTCATTAGGTTTATTATTCGCTGTATTAACTCAGTCATTCTATGATTTCTTAGCTAATCCAAATGAAGGATTTAAAATCACTGGCAAGATGACATTCTTAGGCGGCCTATTAGGGGGCGTTATTGCTTACTTAGGTATCTATTTCATTTATGTCTATGCGATTAATCCAAGATTAAAAGAAAATAACATCTTTAAGTCAGATATGAATAAAGGTGTATGGGAATTATTGATGTTTGTCCCTATCTCAATTACATTAGCCCATGCCTTTGGTAGATTAGGCTGCTTCTGTGCTGGCTGTTGTGGCGGTATAGAGACCGATTTATGGTTTGGAGTACAATTCCCTGGGGAACACGTTAAACACGTCCCTACGCAGTTATTTGAGGCCATTTTCTTATTTATAATAAGTG
>CAMNMM010000107.1:0-3710 GCA_946544655.1 uncultured Caryophanales bacterium
AAAAGGAAGAATAACAACACAGATAAGATGGCAACACCACCACCGATGATGAGTGTGATTCTAAATGTAATATCTTTAGAAATCTTAAAGAAGAAAGCTTTTAATAGACGACTCATATTATTTGCCCTCCCTTACAAGATTTAAGTAGTAATCTTCCACTGATTCTTCAGAGGAATTAATACCTAATAATTCCACACCAGCGGCATCTAAACACACGACTACATCTTTGATTTTAAGATTATCGTAGATTTTGATTTCACCATTAGGTGAGACTTTATAATCAAGCGCACCAAGTTGCTTTAAAGCTTTTTCAGCTTTATCTAACTTGTCGACTTTTACCATTAATGATTTACGGCATCTTTCTTTTAATTCTTGCGCAGTGATTTCTTCAAGAATCTTACCGTGAGAAATAAAGCCATAGCAGGAAGCTATCTTTTCAAGTTCTGAAAGAATATGAGAAGAGATTAAAACAGTGATCCCATCCTTTTGATTTAATTCGATTAATAAATCTCTTAATTCTGCGATACCTTCTGGGTCTAAGCCATTCATTGGTTCATCTAAGAACATTAACTTAGGATTATTAACTAACGCTAAAGCGATAGCTAATCTTTGACGCATACCAAGAGAGAAGTTTCTAACTTTCTTTCCTTCAACATTGTGAAGATGAACTTTAGCTAATAATTCATCTCTTTGTTCTTCCGTTAGTTCGATACCAGTATAGAGTTCATAATAACGAATGTTTTGTTTCGCTGTGAGTGTCGGAATTAGTGATGCGGTTTCCACAATCGCAGATATATATTTTCTTTTATCATAAATACGTGGGTCATTGTTTTTTAGACCGAATAATTCATATGTTCCAGATGTTGGTTCCGCTAAACCGGTTAATAGACGCATAATGGTTGTTTTGCCACTACCATTTTCACCGACAAAGCCATAAATGCTACTTTCTGGAATATGCATATTAACATGATCTATAACGAGCTTTTTGTTGTATGATTTGCAGAGCTCATTTGTTGTAATAAGGTCCATGTTACTTCCTCCTTCTACAATAATATACATTTTTATACATAGATATTCAATAATATTCGTTAAAATCGTTCTTACATCATTGTATAAAACGATATTTTTAAGCATTTATCAAGACATATTCTATTATTTATATATAAGGAATAATAGAAAAACTACTGCATTGAGTAGTTATATAATTGATAATTGGTGCGGCTAGCAGGAATCGAACCTGTACGGGTTGCCCCACTAGATCCTAAGTCTAGCGCGTCTGCCAGTTCCGCCATAGCCGCATATAAATTAAAGGAGGGAACGTGTCCCTCCGATAATACTTAGTTGGTGCCGTCTATCGGAATCGAACCAACAACCTACTGATTACAAATCAGTTGCTCTGCCAATTGAGCTAAGACGGCAAATTTGGTGGACACTGTAGGGATCGAACCTACGACCTCTTCCGTGTGAAGGAAGCGTTCTCCCGCTGAACTAAGTCTCCAGCGCCTAAATAATATAACAAACTACGTTTTATTTAGCAATAAAATTGTGAACGCAATATATAGAATAGCGGTTATATTATTCTCTTACAAGTATTTTAATACTTTTAAAGCGCTTTTTTGTTCTTCTTTTAGATAGTTTCGCAAAGAGTTATTTAAATCTCTTCGAGATGATAAAAAATAAAAAGAAGAACTTTGACATCCTTCTTAACAATCGATTTGGTGGGCCCAAGAAGACTTGAACTTCCGACCTCGCCCTTATCAGGGGCGCGCTCTAACCAACTGAGCTATGGGCCCATGCGTCTTAAAGACAGCGGTAATAATATACAACAATGATTAATCAAAATCAATGCTTTTTATATAAGATTTTACGCGCACGAAAAAAGGAAGCCAAATGACTTCCTGTTTTTCTTGTTTTGTAGTAAACGATTAACGTTTGCTGAATTGTGGAGCTTTACGAGCAGCTTTGAGACCGTATTTCTTACGTTCTTTCTTACGGGAGTCACGTTTGACCATACCGTTAGATTTTAAGACTGCACGATCGCAACCGGCTTCTAATAAGGCTCTAGCGATACCTAAGCGGATAGCGCCAGCTTGACCTGTGAAGCCACCACCTTTAACTTCTGCACGCACATCGTATTTGCCATCTGTGCCTGTTAATGTTAATGGTTGTTTTAAGTCGAGAATTAATGTCGCATAAGGCATATATTCTTCCACTGGGTGGCCATTGACAACAACTTTGCCTGTACCAGCAGTGATGTAAACACGAGCGATAGAAGATTTTCTTTTGCCTGTGCCGTAATATTGAAGATCAGCTTTCTTTGCCATGTTAAGACCTCCTAGTATTTGAGCTCAAGAACTTCTGGTTTTTGAGCTTCTTGTTTGTGTTCTGGACCAGCATAGACGAAGAGTTTCTTGATCATTTGACGACCTAAGCGACCCTTTGGAAGCATACCGTGAAGGCATCTTTCAAGCATTTCTACTGGATACTTTTCTTTCATAGTACCGGCTGTACGAGTACGGAGACCGCCAGCGTAACCAGACACATTGTAGTATTTTTTGTTATTAACTTTATCGCCAGAAAGAGCAACCTTTTCAGCGTTGATGATAATAACATAGTCACCACAGTCAACATTTGGAGTCCAAATTGGCTTATTCTTGCCAGTTAAAACTTGAGCGACTTGTGATGCTAATCTTCCTAATGGTTTGTCTGTGGCATCGACGACATACCATTTTCTTTGGATTTCGTTATTTTTTGCAATAGTAGTTTGACGTTGCATAACTGTAATCCTCCTTTACCAAACTAACTTTGACCTTACCGGGGACTTCGCTAATTTAGCTTTTGTGCCGATAAAAATCATACGTGTTTACGTGTGTGATGTCAATTGATTATTTATAAAAATAATTCCTGGAGACTAGAAAAAAGTTGTTTTTCAAACAAAAAACCAACCACATTTCGTGATTGGTATTTGCATAATTATAGGTTAATAATTACTTGACGTTGTGATAGACGTTTTGGACGTCTTGTAAGTCATCAAGCATGTCACATAATTCGTCAAATTTGCGTCTTTCTTCTGGATCAGTGATCTCGATTGGATCATTGGCTAAGAAGGTTATTTCCGCAACATCGAATTCGGAGATGCCCATACCACCTAAAACTTCTCTAGCTTGAGCGAAGGCTGCTGGTTCAACAAGGACTTCGATCTTTCCATCTTCTGCTGTGACTTCACGGACATCAACATCAGAGAGAATTAAGTTTTCTTCAACTTCATCTCTATTGGTGCCGTTGAAAACGAATAAACCAGTTTGTGTGAAATTGAAGATTGTGGAACCTAAGTGGCCACCCTTTTTGGTGATAGCGGTTCTAACTTCGATAAACGCACGGTTTGAGTTATCAGTTAATGTATCAATGATAAAGAGGGAGTTACCTGGACCAAAGGCTTCATAACGGCCTTCAGAATAGCTTTCGGCTTCGCCGCCTTTAGCTTTTTGGATCGCTCTATCAATAACGTCTTTAGTAACGTTTTGACCTCTCCATTTTTCAATTGCAGAACGGAGTGCTAAGTTCATTTCAGGGTCAGGAACACCATTCTTTGCCGCCATATAGATTTCCTTACTGGCTCTCATAAAGAGTGCGCTTCTTTTTGCAGCGGTTGCGGCCATCGCTTTTGCTCTTACTTCATGTGCTCTACCCATGATTTAAAACTCCTTTTT
>CAMNMM010000108.1:0-3670 GCA_946544655.1 uncultured Caryophanales bacterium
TCACAAACATGGCTAAAAAGATTTATGAAGACATATCAAAAGGTGCAAGATGTGACTAACTTTGCTAAACCTATTGAAGACGATTATGAAAAATCTATCCAGTTCTACTTAGAAGATGAAAATAATGAGACATATAACTTCTATGGCAAGATTGATAAGATTGTCATCTCTGAAAGTAACGAGCATAAATACTATTCCATCATCGATTATAAAACTGGTATGGAAGACTTTAATCCTTTAGAAGTATTCTTAGGTAAATCTATTCAATTACCTCTTTATTACTACGCGATTGAAAATAATATTCAACCAAGTCAATACACTCAAGATGGTGAATTTGGTGGTTTCTATATTCAACATGTCTTCTTTAGCACAATCAAAAGTGCACTTAAGGATGTTAACAAACCAACATTATCAGAAAAAAGACTAGCTCAACAATCACGTTTAACGGGTATTAACAAGGATTCTGTTTCTTATATCGCTTCTATTGATAGAAGTGCTTTTAAAGACGATGGTTCTCTTAAGAGCAATGGTGGTGACTTATTACAACTTAAGCACCAATTTAAAGAAAGTGACACTGATGAAATCATCATCAAAGATGGTGGTATTGGTTTACCTAGATATAACTTAGATGACTTAGTGGATGACGCTAAACACGCGGCGATCAACGCTATTCATAGAATATGTGAAGCGGATTTCGTTATCCAACCAACTTCATATTCATTATTAGAATTCGACGCTACTAAGACAGTATGCAATAACTGTCCATATCGTCGTGTCTGCTACCGCAGCAAATTTGATGTTAAAGATTATAAAAAAGATGTGCTTAAACATTTTAAGAAAGGAGCTAAATAAGTATGGGTTTTAATAAAGAACAACAATCCGCGATCGACGCTCCTATTAGTAAAAATGTTTTAGTGGCCGCTGGTGCGGGTTCAGGTAAAACTAGAACTCTCGCGGAAAAGGTTTTCACCATCATCGATAAAGGTGAAGTTAAACCAAGTGAATTATTAGTGTTAACATTCACTGATAACGCTGCGCATGAAATGCGTGAAAGAATCATCGGAAACTTTAAAGATAGAGGCAAAGAAGATATCGCCGAACAAGTAGCCTCTGCGCATATCCAAACATTTGACTCATTCGCAAGATTCTTAGTGGTTATGTACGCTGATGCATTAGGTATTTCATCTAATGTTAATCTCGTTAATAGTGATGTGATATCTGCGAAGAAGAGCGTTTATCTCGATGAAATATTTGATGAATATTATAACGATGATGATAAACGTGAAAAGTTAGTTAAGACATTAGTTAAATTTAATCTAGATTCTGATAGAAACACCAAGAAAGTCATCGTGGATTTATGTAAGCAATTAGATAAACTTCCTTTGGAAAGAAAAGAAGAGCTAATTAATAACTACGAAGAAAAATTCTTAAGTGATGAATACTTTAATAAAGTCATTAATGATTTAGTAACCTCTAGTAAAAACATCATTATTGATACGATTAAAGAAGCTTATTTCGTAGAAAAGAATCACGCCGTTATTGATAGTGATAATCCAGAATTAATCGCTAATCTATTTAACGATAAATCCGCTTTTAATGTTGATATTAATCTTTGTAATTTCATCTGTGGTGTTAACCAAGAATATTATCAAAAATTAAAAGAAGCCTTACGTTTAAATGGACAAGACTTTGTTAGCAAAATACATGAAATCGCTAACGATAAGAACTTCAAGTTCTCGACGAGTAAGAAGAACCCAACAGGGGATGAAAAAGATAAAGCAGTCTTTGATGTCTTAAAAGGTTTATCTAAGAAGTTAGATATCGTGATGTGTATTGAAAATGTTGATGTAGAAATCAATAAACTTAAATACTTTAAAGATGACATATCGCTTCTTTTAGAAATTGTTAAGAAACTTAATAAGAAGTTAGATGACTATAAACGCATCACTAATTCCTTTGAGTTTAACGATATTCTCTTAATGGCGGTCTCTCTTTTAACTAATCCAAAATATGAAAAAGAAGCCACTAAGATTCGTAAACAATTTAAGTTCATCATGGTGGATGAATATCAAGACACTAATGATTTCCAAGAAGCCATTATTGATAGTTTATTACTACCAAAAGAAGATGGCACAAGTGCCCATCTATTCTGTGTCGGTGACGCTAAACAAGCTATCTATGCTTTTAGAAATTCTAAAGTCGAACTATTTACTAATAGACAAAAAGCCTATAGCGGTGGTGATGATAACCAAGTCATCTTAATGCATAAGAACTATCGTTCAGGTAAAAAACTACTTAATGAGATTAACCATATCTTTAAGTTCTATATGACATTAAGCCATGGTGGTATCGATTATGCCTTCACTAATGAGGGACTAGAATATGATGAAGAACATGGTCCATATTCTAAACTCCCATATGATAACTTTGGTGTATCACGTATTGTTTCAGTGTCTGGTGAAGATGATGATTCAGCGGAGGATCCTAAGATGTGGGAAGCTGAGGCTATCGCTAATGATATTAAAAACAAAGTTAAGAATCATTTTAAGATTTATAAACGCACCAAAGATGGTGGCGAACTAGTGGATGCTTCTTATGGTGACTTTGTCATCATCATGAGAAAAGGCACTGGTTTTGAGATGTACCAAGAAGTCTTTAAACGAGTTGGTGTGCCTTTAAACAACAAGTTTAAGACTAATCTCAAAGAGATTAATGCGATTTTGTTGTTACAATCTCTCGTGGAATTAATCGTTAATGAAATGCATCCTATGGAAGATAGTGATAAGGCATTCTTATTTGCCTCTGTCGCCCGTAGTTATATTTATCAATATGATGATCAAACAATCTATGACATCTTAAAAGAACATGATGAAGCAAAGATTGATGAAGACCCAATTATGAAAGATGTGCATCAGTTTATTGAAGAAAATAAGGACGTCAGTGCTTATGAATTCTTCATTAATATGATTAATTTCTTTGGTATTGTGGATAAGCTTTGCTTAGTAGGTGATGTCGATGATAACGTCAGTAAGATTGAATCATTAGGAGCAATTCTTGCCTCACAAGAAAAGATGGGTGATACCTTAGAGGATTTCATCAGATTCTTAAAAGATATTAATGACTATTCATTAGATTTAAGTGGTGACACTACGATTAAAGTGGATAACGCGGTTGATATGATGACTATTCATGCTTCTAAAGGCTTAGAAGGAAGAATAGTGTATCTACCAGTAAGTTTTAATCAATTAACACAAGGTAATAATGCGGAAAAGCCAGATTATATCTTTGATGAAAAATATGGCATTATTCTTCCTTATTATAATTATGACACTGAAGATGTTGATGAAGATGGTAACATCAAAGATGTTGTCGTGGATACTTTACCATCCATGCTTCTTAAAAATAGTGATAAAGACCCAGAAAGAGATGAACATGTTCGTTTATTCTATGTCGCTTTAACCCGCGCGGAAAATATTGTCTATATCGTTGGGGATAAACCAAGTGGTGATAACAGAAAGAAAGAAACTCTTTATGGCATGCTTTCTTACTTACCACATTATCAAAGAATCGATGAGGAGTATATCGCTAGAAAAATTAAAGAAAAACAAGTTGATCCAGTCCTATATCAACAATACTTAAAGACTATTGAGATAATTAAAAATATTAATCT
>CAMNMM010000109.1:0-3640 GCA_946544655.1 uncultured Caryophanales bacterium
AATCGATGAATTCCAAGACACTAACGATGTGGAATATAAAATGATTAACTTCCTTAAAAAACCATCAACATCTTTATATGTCGTTGGTGATCCAGACCAAACCATCTATACCTGGAGAGGGGCTAATCAAAACATTATCTTAGATTTAAATAAGCGTTATTTAGATATGATTACTATCGTTTTGGATAGAAACTATCGTAGTACACAAGCTATCTTAAATGCCGCGAATAAACTTATTGCTTATAACAAACTTAGAGTCACTAAGAACCTATATACAAAAGAAGTAGGTGGAGAACCTATCACTGTTAATTGTTCTCCTTCTGGTAGACTTGAAGCCGATTACGTCGCTAGAGAAATCAAACGACTTAAAGATTATGGTGGTTATAACTACGCTGATATTGCATTGTTATATCGTTCTAACTACATCACTATGGACTTTGAAGCGGCTCTTACTCGCTATCAAATTCCTTATAAAATCTTCGGTGGCACTAAGTTCTATCAAAGAAGAGAAATTAAAGATGTCTTAGCCTATTTCCATTTAATCGTAAATACAAAAGATGATATCTCTTTCTCTCGTATTTTAAATGTTCCTAAAAGAGGATTTGGTGAAACTTCTGAAAACTTACTAAAGTCTGAAGCGGATGCCGCTAATAAATCCTTATATGAATACGTGAGAGACGTCGATCCAAAAGATAGTGAAATCAAAACATCTTTAATCAATGCGGCTAAAGGCATGGTTAAACTTATTGAAATTGCTAGAGAAGATATCAAAAAGAATGAAGAGGTATTCTCCAAAATCTTAGAAGATATGATTTGGAATACAGGTTATCAAGAATATCTTAGAAAAGAGGATGACGGCGATGAACGTATTGAAAACGTTAAAGCCTTATTTGAAGATATCCGTCACTATTTGAAGAACAATCCTTCATCCACTTTTGATGAATATTTACAAAACATTGCCTTATTAAGTGCACAAGATGAAATCATTGATGGTGACCATGTCACATTGATGACAGTTCATACCGCTAAAGGCTTAGAATATCCAGTCGTCTTTGTTTTACGCTTTAACCAAGGCGTATTCCCAAATCAAAGAGCGTTGATGGAAGGTGGCTATGTTGCCATGGAAGAAGAAAGAAGATTAGCCTATGTTGCGATGACTAGAGCTAAAAAGAAACTCTATCTCACCTTAGCGATGGACTTCTCTTATGTTATCCAAGGTAATTTAGTCCCATCCCAATTCTTAAAAGAATCTGGTAATGAAGTGGTGCAAAATAGAGACATTATGTTCCGTAGTGTCCCTCGTCCACAAATGCAAAGACCAAAGGTCTACCATTTTGATGATGGTGATCATTTAGACTTTGAACAAGAAAAGAAACCAAGCACACCAATATTTGATGATGTTAGAAATGATGTCGATGATTGGAAAGTTGGTGACATCGTTATTCATAAGAAACTAGGCAAAGGTGTTGTCGTAGCCTTAGAAGGCGATGATATTATTAAAGTGAATTTCGAAGAACATGGTGAAAAATCAATACTTGGAACACATCCTAGTGTTTCCAAAGGAGGACATGAAGCATGAGTGTCAAAGAAAAAATTGATGAAATAAGAAATTTATTAGAAAAGTATAACTACGAATACTACGTATTAGATAACCCATCAGTTACTGACGCGGAATATGACCGCCTCATGCAAGAATTAATCATGCTCGAAAATGAGCATCCTGAATTCCAATCTCCTTTGAGCCCCTCTCAAAGAGTAGGCGGCATTGTCCAAGATAAATTTAAAGAAGTCACTCATAAAAGAATAATGCTTTCTTTAGCTAACGCTTTTAATGAAGATGACTTAAGAGACTTTGATAAAAAAGTTAGAGAAATAACTGGTTTAGATAAAGTCATCTATATGGCGGAAATGAAGATTGATGGTTTAGGCATGTCTCTTGTCTATCATGGTAATTTAGAATACGCTGCGACTAGAGGTAACGGTGTCACTGGTGAAGATGTTACTGCGAATGTTATCACCATTAAATCAATACCATCTCGCATAAGTATCCCAGATGACTTTGAAATTAGAGGCGAAGTTTTCATGCCTAAAAAGTCTCTTGAAAGACTAAATAAAGAAAGGGAACAAGCAGGCGAACCATTATTCGCTAACGCAAGAAATGCTGCCGCTGGTAGTATTAGGCAACTCGATAGTGGTATCGCGGCTTCTCGTGGTCTAGATGCTTTCTGGTATTACTTTGTTAACGCTAGTGATTTTGGTATTAGATATCATTCTGAAGCCCTCAAAATGGCAGATGAACTTGGCTTTAAAACAAACCCTGAAAGAAGATTATGTAACGGCATTGATGAAGTGCTTAAATACATTGAAGAATATACCGAAAAACGTCCTAGCTTAGCCTATGATATCGATGGTATCGTCATCAAAGTTGATGATATGGCTTTATATGATAAGTTAGGTTATACTGCGAAAACCCCAAGATGGGCAATCGCTTATAAATTCCCACCTGAAGAAGTTATTACTAAACTTGAAGATATTATCTTCACTGTTGGTAGAACTGGTAAGATTACCCCTAACGCTGTTTTAACTCCTGTTAGAGTGGCGGGTTCAGTAGTGCAAAGAGCCACTCTTCACAATGAAGATTTCATTAAAGAAAAAGATTTAAAGATTGGGGATTATGTCGTTATCCGTAAAGCGGGTGATGTTATTCCTGAAGTCGTTCGTCCAGTTAAAGAAAGAAGAACAGGAACAGAAATCCCATTTGTGATGATTAATAACTGCCCAGTCTGTGGCTTACCTTTAATTAGAAAAGATGCGATGCATTTCTGCTGCAATCCACATTGTGACGCTAGACAAATTGAATCTATCATTCACTTCTCAAGTAGAGAAGCTATGGATATTGAAGGCTTAGGTGAAAGAGTAGCAGAACAATTCTTTAACCAAGGTTTCTTTAGAAATGTTAAAGAAATCTATACTCTCGCGGATCATCGTGATGAAATCATCTCTTTAGATGGCTGGCAATCCAAGTCCGTAGATAACTTAATTAACGCGATTGAAAAGAGCAAAGAAAACTCTTTAGAAAGAGTGTTATTCGGCTTAGGCATTAAAGAAGTCGGTGTGAAGATGGCTAAAACTTTAGCGAGAAAATACATGAATATCGATAATCTTATCGCCGCTAGTGAAGAAGAATTATTAGAAATACCTGATGTTGGTCCAATCGTGGCTAAATCAATTGTTAATTTCTTCGCTGATGAAAGAAATATCGAAACCATTAATGCTTTAAAAGAACAACACGTTAACTTTAACTACTTAGGTAGTACAGTCAAAGCCGCTGATTCATATTTCTCCGGTAAGACAGTTGTCTTAACTGGTACCTTAATGAAATATGGTAGAAAAGAAGCTACTGAAATATTAGAAAACTTAGGCGCTAAAGTGACAGGTTCTGTTTCTAAGGCTACCGATGTAGTTATCGCTGGTGAGGAAGCAGGTAGTAAACTTGATAAAGCCCAAGCTTTAGGTATTACAGTATTAAACGAAGAAGAATTCTTAGAATTATTAAAATAATATGAAAAAAGTCAGTCAAAAGTCGCTTCTAGCAGCAGCGCATAATTTGATGTTTGATATTGATGAAGTTGAACTTCAA
>CAMNMM010000110.1:0-3632 GCA_946544655.1 uncultured Caryophanales bacterium
CTTCACTATAATATTCAAAGTTTCTACCTGAATATGGTGTTCTATGAATATTAGCACCTGGACCATAAATATGTTTAAAGCCTAAATATAATGATTCTTCACCGAAGAAACGTCCACGATTTTCTAAAGATTCTTTAGAGAATGTAGAAGCACCGACGATTTCATTAACATAAATAACATTACTTGTTTGATGACCATCAGGACCATCACCACCACTGTAGGCTGGGAAAGAAATGGATTTGATGGCGTCCATCGCCATTTTATCACCAATGATTTGTGCTAATTCGCCAGCTGATAATTGATCGATAAAGTCTTCCCATTTTGGATCATCAAAGTCAACATCTCTCATATCGACAAATTTAATGCCATTATCAATTTTTTGTTTGAAAGATTTGATATCTGGAGCATCAGCAGGCTTTTTATATAATGAATCTTCCATTAAATGTTTGATTTCTGATGTTGCTTCTAAATCTTTATATGGTTTTGGGAATGTCTTCCAATCGCTTCTTGTTAAATAAGTGACGACATCAGTTTCATAGAAAGAGTTGATATCACGATCTTCAAATAAATTAGAAACGATTTCTCCTGTATATGGTGATTTAGCATAAGTTTTGTTATCTAAAGCCGCTAAATTGACGACTTGAACTTTACTTGCATCGCCGGCAACAGGATTATTTGCAGCGTCATACATGCCTGTTTTGCCTTGCTTTGCAAGAATGTTATTCAAGGCATCATGAGCACCATTACCTAAAGCAAAATAATAATCGCCAGCATCAAATGTATAGCAGCCTTTTTTAGATGCGTCTTCACCATTTGTGGCATTTTGATCATAAGTTGCAAAATAGTAATCAGAGAACTTTAACGTAATTTCTTCTGATTCGCCTTTGGCTAATTCTTTTGTTTTGGCAAAATCAAGAAGTTGAATGGCGCTTTTTTCAGCTTGACCAGCTTCATAAGGAAGTTGGGCGTAGAGTTGGACAACATCTTCTGATTTACCAGAATAATTATCGTTACCATTATTAGTTACTTTAACTTTAGCGGTAACTTCATGAGTGTCTTTGTTCCATTCGAACGATTCAATTTGTTGTGTGAAAGAAGCATAGGACATGCCATCACCAAATGAATAGGTGACTTCATCAGCATAGTTCCATTTGCCACCTTTAGAATTATAAATACCAACAGCATCATCAGCGTTATGTTGATTCAAAATTAAATCGTTATAACGAGTTTCATAATATTTGTAACCGACATAAATGCCTTCGGCATAAACTAAGTATTCTCTTTTATATAAATCAGTTAAGTTAGCGAATTTAAAATCGCCAGCATTTTGCATTGCCGCACTACTTAAAGAGTTAGCGGCATAGGTATCCACTAAACGGCCAGAAGGATCGGCTTTGCCAAATAAGATATCGCTTACACCATACATGCCGAAGCTACCAGGATAACCAATCCATAAAACAGCGTCGATATCGTATTCATCGAGTTCTTCTAGTTCCATTGGATAACCACTATTGACGATGACAATTCTCTTTTTAAAAGAGGAACTCTTAACGAGATTTAAAACGTCTTTTTCTTCATCGTGAAGAGCTAATTCTCTGATATGTGGACCTTTTTCCCATAAGTCTTGTAAACCATGGTTTAAGTCACCTTCTTCGCCACCAAATCTTTTTAGGACAACAATGGCTGCATCATCATAGCTAGCAAAGCTAGTTCTGACACCATTATAGGTAGTGACATCGACTTCACCGATGTTACCGAATTTATCGTGATCTACTTTCACATTTTTAACAGCGTTACTCACTTCTTCATTAAGTGAATAGCCACCTTCTTTAATAACGTCCACTAAGGATTTGCTTTGATAGTTAATTGGGCCACCGCTACCACCATGATAAACTGGATTAGTAGAAGCTTTGCCTAATAATGTCACTTTATCAGTGGCTTTTAAAGGTAAAGCGTTATCTTTATTTTTAAGTAAAACTGTACCTTCAACTTGTGCTTTAATATTGTATTGTTTTAAAGCGTCATACATAGCTTCCTTACTTTCGTAGTCGCTTTTAAAATACTTTGTGTTTCCATCCCCTTCAATAGTTGGGGCGGTAATCTTTAAGGCTAGGTTGACATCTCCCTCTCTATCGTAGGCAAGCTTTGTGCCAAACGAAGCAATTATAGAAAGAGAGACTATTGTGACGCCTAAGCCCCCTAATAATCTCTTTTTATCCATATTATTTATTATTTCGCTTCAACAAAATCAAGTTTTGTGAAATCAAAGCTGCATGTTTTAACATTAACTTGGATTTCTACTTCAGAAGCAAATTGTCTGCTATCGAGATATTGCTTAGCGCTCCATGGAGAAGCTTCTGTATCTGGGATTGGCGCACCAGTTGAGGTGTCATAACCCTTTGGTGGTATGACTTGTTTGCCCATTTCTTCAGTCCAGTTATCAGTATCTAACCAGTATTGTTGATCATAAGAAGCAACGTATCTAGAAACACTCTTTAACTTAACATCGAGTAAATCTTCATCGATATCGTTAACAGTGGAAGAACAACTGCCATAGAACTTATATAAGTAGTTAGCTCTTTCATTGCCAGAGAAGTTATTTGTGTTTTCGTCAAGAACAACAGCGGAGAATTGACTACTTGAGACGATTAAACAATATGTATTGTTTTCGAAAAGTGTTAATTCTTGTTGAGTGAATGTTGTTAAGTAATAGTTATAAGTTGGACGCATATTGCTATATGACATCTCGGCTGGTGATAAATAAACACCTTTAATTTTGGCCTCTTTTGATGCACCACTGCATGCGCTTAAAGTAATGGAAGCAAGCGCAAGGGTCGCAAAAGCCATGGCTTTCAAATTTTTCATATAAAATCTCCTTTTTCAAGTTGCCTTCATTTTTAATAAAAAAGACTATTTTGACAATTTAGGTCGCGCAAACTTAATTTTTACTAGCGCTAATTGATAAATAGTCTTTAATTTCTTTAATCCTAAATATGGATTTTATCTAATTGTAATCGTATAAGTTTTGGCCTCATTAATAGTTACTATTTTAGAAGAATCAGTTTCTTTTATTTCATAATGGCCACCACTAACAGAAACAGTATTTCCTAAGCTAGAAGGAATAACAATTTCACCTTTTGCGTTAATGCTATTGATTGTCAAAGTCTTAACGCCGTCTTTATTAGCAAGTTCAACATCAATATTACCTTTAACTGTATAATTACAACATTTGAATGAATCTAATAAATTTGTTAATGATAATGAATATTCTTCAAATCCTGGCTTAGTTGGCTTTAAACCTGCAATGTAACGATTAATGATATAGATTGGTCCACTTGTCCAAGCGTGATTGAAAGTACCATCTGTAATATCAAATTTTTCATATAATGTATCTTTGCTATCTTTAATCATCGCATCATATCTAAGGAGCATTCTTTCTTTAGCAATGTCGATTCTGCCCATTTTGCATAAGGCTTCTAAAACATATTTTTCACAGAATGGGCTGGCTTCTCTAGTTTTACTTAAAACATTAATAATTGTTTCATAATCACTTTCTTTAGCTAAACCAGAAAGCGCGAGCATTGCATTAGCTCGGTCATCAATGTGATTTGATGAGGAAGATTTAAAGCCAT
>CAMNMM010000111.1:0-3589 GCA_946544655.1 uncultured Caryophanales bacterium
TGGTATTGTCATTACTAAAATGGATGGCACCTCTAAAGGTGGTATCATCTTAGCAATTAGAGATGAATTAGGTGTTCCTGTTAGATTCATCGGTCTTGGTGAAAAGATGGATGATTTAGAAGAATTTGATTTAGATAAATACCTCTATGGTTTATGTGTGGAGAATAACTAATGGATAAGATTAAGAAAACTATTCGTTATAACACTCTCCTTCATATCTATGGTAGTTTATTGAGTAAAACTCAATATAGCTTCGCTGATGCCTATTTCTCTTATGATTTATCATTAAGTGAAATTGCGGAAGCTCATAGTGTTAGTAGAAGCGCTGTTGAGGATGCTATTAAAAAAGCACTTAAGAAATTAGATGATTATGAAAAAGAACTCAAAGTTCTTGAAAAGAATAATAAGATCCTCGAACTCGTGGCTAAGGCCAAAGATTTAGAGGGAAATGAAAAGATACAAGCATTAGAAGAAATAGAAAGGATAATTTATAGTTATGGCATTTGAATCATTAACTGAACGCCTTTCTGGCATATTTAAAAAGATTCGTGGTCAAGCCCGTTTAACTGAAAGCAACATGGAGGAAATGCTCAAAGAAATCCGTGTCGCTCTTTTAGAAGCTGATGTTAATTATAAAGTCGTTAAAGAATTCACAAATAACGTCAAAGAAAAGGCTTTAGGCCAAGATGTATTAAGTAAACTTAATCCAAGCCAAATGCTCGTTAAAATCGTGCATGAGGAATTAATTGAATTATTAGGCAGTGATGACGCTGAAATTAAATATCAAACAGGTCGACCAACAATCATTATGCTCGTTGGTTTACAAGGTAGTGGTAAAACCACAACCGCAGGTAAACTTGCCTACTTATTAAAAAACAAACTTAAAAAGAAAGTCTTAATGGCGGCTTGTGACGTTTATCGTCCTGCGGCTATTGACCAATTAGATCAACTCGCTAAATCAGTAGGCGTTGATATCGTCAACATGGGTACAAAAGCAAACCCAGTTGATATCGCTAAAGCGGCTAAGAAAAAAGCTTATGATGAAGACTATCATGTTTTAATCATCGATACCGCTGGTCGACTCCAAATTGATGAAGCTTTAATGGACGAATTAAATAACATCAAACGTGATGTTGAACCACAAGAAATTCTCCTCTTAGTGGACGCTGCTGCTGGTCAAGATGCGGTGAACGTCGCTAATGCCTTTAATGATAAAATATCATTAACAGGTTGCATTATGTCCAAGTTAGATGGTGACGCCCGTGGTGGTGCCGCTTTATCAATTAGACATATGACTGGTGTTCCAATTAAGTTTACTGGTGTTGGTGAAAAAGTCACAGATTTAGATATCTTCCATCCTGACCGTATGGCGGACCGTATCTTAGGTATGGGCGATGTCATGACTCTTGTGGAAAAAGCCCAACAAGAATTAGACGAAAAAGAAGTCAAACATTCAATGAACAAGATGATGTCTGGTTCATTTGATTTAAACGATATGCTCGCTCAGATGAAACAAGTCAATAAACTTGGTTCATTAGGTGGCCTTCTTAAACTTATTCCAGGTATGCCAAAAATCACACCTGAACAACAAGAAATGGCCGAAAGAGAAATGCGTAATTTTGAAATTATCATTAACTCCATGACCAAAGAAGAAAGAAAGCATCCTGAACTATTTAAATATTCTCGCAAGCAAAGAGTCGCTAACGGCTCTGGTAAGACCATGCAAGATGTAAATAAGGTCTTAAAGAAATACGAGCAAATGAAAGAAATGATGAAGAAAATGGAGCAATACCGTAAGACCGGAAAGATGCCTCCAGGCGGCTTAGGCGGCATGGGCGGCATGGGTGGTATGGGCTTCCCAGGAATGTAAAAAAAGAGTGAGGAATAATTAACCTCACTTTTCTTTTATAAACTTTTTACCTTTTTCAATTGCATCCTTTTCCCATTTAGGAGTTTCATCGCTATTAAGTTCATCCATTAATTTCTTTTCTTGCTTACTTAATGGATAGTCCTTTAATAGATCTGGACGATACTCTTTTGTGAGCTTTAAGGATTGCTTTTTACGCCATTTCTCAATCGCACCGTGATTGCCTGAATAAAGGATATCTGGGATATATTGACCATCATATTCAAATGGTTCGCTATACTGTGGATATTCTAATAATCCATTTTCAAATGATTCATCGACGATTGATTCAGAAGCGATAACGCCATCAAGTAAACGGATAACGGAATCACTAATAATTTGAGCGCCGATTTCTCCACCTGTGAGGATGTAGTCACCAATTGACACTAATTCATCAACGTATTTATTGATGCGTTCATCTGTACCCTCATAATGACCACAAATAAGGATAAGGTGTTCATAATTTTTAGCAAAATAGCGGGCACGGGCTTGATTGTAAGTCTTTCCTCTTGGTGAAAGAAGGATGACATGACTATTCTCTTTTTTGACTGATTTTAAGCAATCAATGACTGGTTGACATTTCATGATCAAACCAGCACCTCCACCGACTGGCGCGCTATCGACGCGACCATATTTATCAGTGGTAAAATCTCTAATATTAATAACTTCGATTTGAACTTTTTCTTTCGCGATTGCGCGTTTGATGATGGAGTTGGTTAAAAAACCATCAAAGAATTCTGGGAACAATGTAAGAATACTTATTTTCATAACATGCCTCCAATAACGTTAATCTCGATTTCCTTTTTGTTAATATCAACTCTTCTAATAAAAGCTTTAATGAAAGGCACAAAGAAATCCTCTTTTCCTTTTCTTTTAACTCTTAAAGTGAGTTGAGCAGGGAACTCTTCAACCTGACTAACTTCGCCTAATTCTTGGCCTTTATCGTCTAAAACTTTGCAACCTACAAGGTCCACAAAGTAGTATTCATCTTTTTCTAAAGAATCGTAGTCTTTTTCGGCTCTGATTTCATAGCCTTTATATGCTAAAGCTTCTTCCTTAGAATTGACACCTTGAACTTTAACGAAGTCAAACATACCGCTTCCACGATATGCTTCCACAGTCACAACAGTACGTTCCTTGGTATTAGGCGAACACAAAAATATTTCCTTACCTTTTTGATAACGAGTTTCAGCAAAATCAGTTTTGCTTAAAACCTTAAAAGTACCATCTAAGGAGAAGGCATCAGTAATATAACCAAGTAATAAGCATTCGTCTTTCATATTATTAACAAAAAAGAGGATTAATCCTCTTTTCTTTCATCATCAAAGGATTCGAACTTGAGATGGACGTGCTTTTCTTCACTTTTGCCAGCGATGGAAACGACTTCTCTGATAGCGTTAGCGATTAAACCTTTACGGCCAATGAGTCTAGCGGTATCGTCTTTTTCCGCGGCAATGATAATTAAGACGTCTTTTTCTTCTTCGTTCACTCTAAGAAGAACTGAACTTGGATCTTCAATGATTGGATCAATAATTGTTTTAACAATTTTCTCGTAATCCATCGTTAAGCTCCTTATTTCGCGTTTTTCTTATTTGCAACGTATTTAGCGTTTAAACCCTTACGGTTGAACATAGCTTTAACTGTTTCTGATGGAACAGCACCGGCGTTTAACCATTTTAATGC
>CAMNMM010000112.1:0-3581 GCA_946544655.1 uncultured Caryophanales bacterium
TCTAATTGTTCTTCAATTAATGTAATCATGCATCTACGAAGCATAGCTATAAGAGAAGTTTCTAACCAACAATCAATGTCTTTACTAATACGTTTTAACTCGATATATAAATCTAAGCCATCCTCAGGTGTATGCCATAAGTCTGCGAAGATATAATCATATTTATTATTCTTACTAACATAACTAATCGCATCATCTTTGATGATAGTAATCTTATTTTTATTAATAAAATGTGGGAATAATAGATTATTAAATAAGTTAATGATGTTTTGATCTTTTTCAATGATAGTGATGTGTCTAATATCATCTTTAAGTGCCATCATAAATGGTACATAGCCCATACCAAGACCGAGCACTAAAACGTTACCGTATCCCTTATTTATAAATGGTTTCATTGTTTCTATTTCATTTGGATTAAGTGACATCCAGATGTTATTACCTTCACATAACGCTAAATAGGAGAAAGGCTTTTTGAAATAGCCAATCGCGCTATATTCTTTATAGTCTTTACTGACACTTATCTCATCATAGGCAAATGTTTGATATGGCTCATATGTAATATTTCTTAAAGAGTATTGTTTATATCTACCAGTGGCTTTAATAGTTTGAACATATTTATTGTTTAAATATTCTTTAGGCTCTAAACATTTAATACGCTTACCGCAGTATTCATCAGTGATACCAATGGTCTCTTCATCATTCTTATCAAAATTAAATTCATCATACATGATGTTAACAAAGGACTCAGGTTCGCTTAAACCTTGCTTAACATAACTATCAATCTTTTCTAGTGAAAAGAAATCAGTATAACTATTAACTTCATTAAATAATTCTGCGACCCAAGTATTGATTTGATTATTACGAATTACTTCATTGATTTTATTCTTAAGATTTTTATCGTTAGCAAATTTCATACCTTCATTCTAACTTAATTATCAAACAAATAGATGAAAAATCTATTGATTTGGTATAATATCTTTACCATAACTGAGGAATCCATTTATGAAAAAGTTTTTTAGAGGTTTAATCATTACTTTGGTAGTCCTTATCATCCTACCAATTGCCCTTATCTTCATTTTCTTATTTGATACAGGAAAGATGAAAGTCACATATGATGATAACTTTACAATGGATAAATGGTCTCAAGCCTTAGTCGTGGATTCTCTTGATCACACTGTGGATCAAAAGAAAGCTTCATTCGTCGTCAGTGAAGCAGATATTAACAATATCTTATATTCCGGCATTAAAAATAATACTCAAATCCAAAAATACCTCACACAATTCGCTATCGATATTCAAGAAGATGCTTATACATTAAATGTTTCTGGTAAGTTCTTCTTCTTTGAAACAAGAGCGAAATTAGCCACTAAGTTAAGTAAGGGTAAAGTTGGTGATAAAGATGCCTTTATCTTAAGTGTTGATAAGATGTCTGTTGGTCGTTTAACACAACTTAAACCAATCGTCATGTTCTTCTTAAATCAATTCTTAACTAATGAAACATTAGATGCTTTAACCGCGAATCTTAAATTACATACTGATTTACAAAACTCTAGATTATATATCTACACTGAAGACTTAAGAGAAATGATTAATCAAGGCATCAATGGTGGTGCTGGTACATCTGAATTCTATTTTGCCTTTATTAATAACTTCTTAGATTTAAACTTAGTGAACATTGACTTCTATGGTGGTGATTCATTAAGCGTGGATATTAACTTAGAACCATTAACCGGTAATGATTATGACGCTAGTGTGGGCGCTAATGTCTATTATCCAATGCCATATGAAAATACCTTAACTAAACTCACCATCAATGGTGAAGAAAAGAAGCTATCTTTAGATGTCATTAAAGAGGCT
The DNA here is from genome assembly GCA_946544655.1 of uncultured Caryophanales bacterium. Classification (GTDB taxonomy): domain Bacteria; phylum Bacillota_I; class Bacilli_A; order RFN20; family CAG-826; genus RUG14515. The sequence goes on from CAMNMM010000112.1 coordinate 1,858, forward strand.
ATCGCCGTCTTATTTAATAAAGGACTTATTACAAACGCTAACTTAAGTTCTCTTAGCAACTACTTATTCAATGGTTATAACGGTAGTAATGCTCCTGAATATAGTTTGACTGATATTGGTATTACTGTTAAAGAAGCATATCAAGGTTTCAACTTAGTGGAAGCTTCATCTATTGATGATATGTTAAAGAACGCTGTTAGTAATTATGATGGCTATGTGACTGATATATCAACCACAAGCTTTGATATCGCTACCTTAAAAGAAAGTGAAATCAATCTCTTCTTAAAATCACAATCATGCTTTGGTATGAAATACTTCTTAAATAGAGAAGTGAGCGAAGGTAATCATAAAGTTAACTATATCGCTTTAGATAATGCTTATATGAATATATATGGCGATACCGCGATTATCTCTGTTGGCTTAAATATCAATGGCTTAGAAACATATGTCACCCTTAAGATGATCATTGATAATAGTAACGCCGATAGTAGTAAGTTAGTCTACAAAGTAGACAAAATCTATTTCGGTAAAGAAAGCGAAGGATTATTCGTTAGTGATGACACTAAAGATGTTATCTTTGAAACACTCGCGGAATCCGTTAATCAATCTTCTTTCAAATTTGAAAGAGAAGGTAAAATGACTATCTCATTTGATGCCTTATTAACCACTGCGATTAACGCTATTGATACAAGTTCCGCAATCGGCTTAGCCTATAAAGAATTCTTACAAAATAATGCGACATTCTCTGTCGCCGTTGATGGTAATGCAGTAACTGATAACTCTTCAGTTAAAATCGTTGCTACTAGAAGTTAAATATTAGCGAATATATCGTGAATACAGTCTGTGATTTCATCGCAGACTTTTTCATATCTTCCTGTATACCAAGGATCTTCTATCTCGTATATAGATGGTGTGTATTTATTAATACGATAAATGATGCCTTTGTGGTTATCCAGTTGTCTAAGTAATGAATAATAGTTTTCATCATCCATACAAAAGATATAATCCGCTGCTTCATAGTCTACTTGTCTAATACGAGTAGCGGCGTGAGGATACATAGGTACGCCTCTTCTATATAATTCTCTTTTCATAGGAGGATAGACATCGTTACCGATTTCTTCGCTAGATGTCGCTCTGATAAGGATATTAAATTCTTTATCTCTATTTATTTCTTTTAAGTATTGTTTAGCAATAAAAGCCGCAGCAGGGCTACGGCATATTGAACCATGACAAACAAAGATGATAGTCTTCATTACTCCAACTCAACAGCGCCTGTATATAGTTGATAGTAGGCACCTTTTTCAGCGATTAAGGATTCGTGATTACCTCTTTCAATAATCTCACCTTTATCTAAAACAAGAATATAGTCAGCATTTTGAATAGTGCTTAATCTATGGGCAATAACAAATGTTGTTCTTCCTTTCATTAATTGATCCATACCTTTTTGCACTAATCTTTCAGTACGAGTATCAATAGAAGATGTCGCTTCATCAAGAATCATGACAGGAGCATCAGCGATAGCCGCTCTAGCAATAGAGATTAATTGTCTTTGACCTTGAGACAAGTTAGAGCCATCACCAGAAAGCATAGTGTTGAAGCCTTGAGGTAATCTCATAATAAAGTCATAAGCGTTAGCGATCTTCGCGGCCTCATAGACTTCCTCATCAGTGGCGTCTAATCTACCATATCTAATATTGTCCATGACTGTACCAGTGAACAAGTTC
>CAMNMM010000113.1:0-3575 GCA_946544655.1 uncultured Caryophanales bacterium
GATATGAGTGAATATATGGAGAAATATAGCACTTCTCGTCTGATCGGTGCCCCTCCAGGATATGTCGGATATGAAGAAGGCGGACAACTCACAGAGAAAGTAAGAAGAAATCCTTATTCTATCGTCTTATTCGATGAAATCGAAAAAGCTCATCCCGAAGTCTTTAATTTGTTACTACAAATGTTAGATGATGGAAGACTTACCGATAGTCAAGGAAGAGTCGTGGACTTCAAGAATACGATTATCATCATGACTAGTAATTTAGGTAGTGAATATCTCCTCAATAATGAAAGAGATAAAGTGGAAGGATTATTACATCAAACCTTTAAGCCTGAGTTCTTAAATCGTATCGATGAAATAGTGTACTTCTCCCCATTATCTAAAGAGACTCAATCTAAGATTGTTGATAAGATGCTTAACAATCTCAATGATAGATTAAAAGAATCTTATTATTCGTTCGAATTCTCTAACGCTTTAAAGAGTTGGATCCTCGATAGTGCTTATTCACCAATCTATGGTGCAAGACCGATTAAGAGATTCATCCAGAATAAAGTGGAGACCATTATTGCGAATAAGATTATTTCACAAGAGGTTGACACCAAACACAAATACTCAGTTGATTATAACGGCCAAGAAGTCATAGTCAAACAAGCTTAATCTTATGGAAGCCACCCGTTGGGTGGTTTTCTTTTTAAAAAAGTGGTGCGCGTATACATGTTTTTATGCGACAATAAAAATGACATTAAATTCATGGAGGTATAACTATGAAGAAATTTATCATACCCGCTTTAGCGGTATCTGTTTTATCTCTTGCTAGTGCCCTTGTTATTTCTCAAAACAAGAACTATCAAGAAGTAAGCGCTTATTCTATCGCTAATTTACCAACCACAATTGACTTAAATGATTGCACTGATGCGGAAATCAGAAGTTATTATGCTGGCCTTGATTCACTTAGTGAATCTGAAAGAAAAGGCACCAACCTCCTTAAGAATTTAAAGCCAATCTTATCAAACAATCAAAAGTACTATAGTTACGATAGTAATACCAAAATATGGCAGATATATGAGATTGCTGATCGTGACTGGGTGAAATCTCCTGCTAGTTCGATAACAAAAGGAACATATGATCCTGCCACTAATAAAATTACTGGCTATCAATATAGCACTAATTCCACTTACCAAAGTGGTAATAACCCATATGTCCACGCTTTATATAACAATAGAGATTTAGATAACCAAGCAAAAGCCTGGGGCAATCACGAACAAGATGGTTGGGGTATCAACCAAGAACATATCTGGGCTAAATCACATGGCTTTGACACCAAAGGTAGCGATGGCACCGGTGGTGCTAGAGGTGACCCAATGCACTTATGGGCCGGTAATGGTTGGGCTAACCATGAACATAGCAACAATTTCTTTGCCTTTGTTGATAAAACTAAAGATTATAGTGATGCTGGTACAAAGTACCAAACAGCTTATGGTAACTTAACTGGTTATTCTAAAAATGCTGGTGGTAATGAAAAAGTATTCGAACCACAAGATAGTGATAAAGGTGATATCGCTAGAGCTATCTTCTATATGGTTGCTAGATATAACAACTACGCAGGTGCAACCGAAGGCATTGATGGCAATAATCCAAATCTTGTGATGCTCAATGATTTATCACAAAATAACACAACCGGTACAAGTACCGCCTCTAAATCATTCGGTATGGGCTTATTAAGTGACTTATTAGCCTGGAATAAACTTGATCCAGTTGATGAATACGAAGTCCATAGAAATAATCTTCTTTATAAGAACTACACAAATAATAGAAACCCATTCATCGATTTCCCAGAATGGGCGGAATATATCTGGGGCACCGCTAATTATGATGGTACAGGTTATAACTCCACGCCTAAAGGTGCGGCTAAACCTGCTACTGATGTCATTGGTCAAGCTGGTGATACATTTGAAGTATCCATTGAAGATATCAAATTCTCAGTGGGTGAAACAGTTAAAGTGTCAGGCAAGAACGCTGACGCTGATATCGCTTGGTCAGTCGATGATAATAGTGTAGTTTCTCTTGATAAAACTAGCACTGTTAATGATGAAGAAGTCACGATTACTGCATTAAAAAACGGCACAACCACAATCCGTGCCTCAGCCTATACTGGTGGTGACTTAATTAATAAAACAATCAGTGTTACTGTTAGTGACTTAATCATCGAAAGCATTTCTGTTTCCGGCATGAAGACAGAATTCAAAGTGGGGGAAGAATTCTCCACTGAAGGATTAAAAGTCAAAGTTAACTATAAAAACGGCACAAGTGAAGAAATCACAACTGGCTTTACTGTCAGTAAACCTGATATGAATAAAGAAGGCGAACAAACAGTCACAGTTACTTATAAAGATATCTCTACTTCTTATAAGATTAATATCGCTAAAGCACCTATTCCAATGCTTTATATCTATATCGGAATTGTCGTTGGTGTCTTAGTACTCATTATCTTAATTATCATCTTTGTTAAAGGTAGCAAGAAGACCAAAAAGAAGATGCTAAAAGCGGCAAAAAAAGGCGCGAAAGCCTACAAGAAGAGTAAGAGATAAATAAACAAAAAAGCCACAGCGATGTGGCTTTAATTTTGTTTGAATTAATCGAGATTATTCAATGTTTTTTAATCTTTCTAATGTTCTTCTTCTGTTGGCCATTTTAACGTGGTTAGAAATACCACCCGCTAAAGCGATGATATTACCAGCGGTTTCCACAAAACCAAACAAATAGATAAGAGCAATTGTGCCAGCAAATTTGGCCATGATTTCGGTTTCAGTAACTGGACTACTTTGTTGTAAAGCGTATTCATAAGCTTGGTTAACTAATATCGCCGCAACAATGATAATCGCGACGATAGCGATAGCACTCATTGAGATACCTACACCAAGAGCGGTGTTTCTTTTTCTTCTGAACTGTTCAATTTCAGCTTGTAATCTGCTTTTATCATTAACAGAATAACCATTAATTGTTTCCATATTCTAATTTCCTCGCTTACTATTCTATGAAAAAAATAATATATTTAACAATAAATATTGAAAATAACGATAAAATCGTATTTTTGGCATGTTTTTGTATTCATTTCTGTCTATTTTTTAACAGTTTTCGATATTTGATTCGTCTAGTATAATGAGGGAGCAAGAAATTATGAAAACAAATAAATTATTAATCAGTCTCGGTCTATCATTTCTCACATTATCTATATCAGCCTGTGCTAATACTCCATCAAGTAGTAGCCAAATTCAATTAGAAGAGCACACTATTTCACGTTCGATTGTTGCTGACTATGGTCGACATGTCATAGACAATGTGACATTTTTATATGGCGGAGCATTAATCCCAATTAGTCCAAGTGTTTGTGGCGTTTCTAATTTTGTGGTCGGTGATTATGTTGAAATAACTTACACTGGTGAAGTCTTAGAATTATTGACTTATCCATCAAGATTTAGTGGGGAAATGAATGTCGTTAAAGCCGAGCTTTATCCTGCTAGAATAGTGGAATATGACGTCCTAGTTGTTCCTGGTAATCCAGAAAAGAAAGATCT
>CAMNMM010000114.1:0-3569 GCA_946544655.1 uncultured Caryophanales bacterium
TCCTCATCACTATAAAAGGTATCAAACGAAATATTTGAAATCTTTTCTTCTACTCTTTGACAGTGTTTGATGATGTAAATTAATATTCCTTTTTCTTTTACGCTTAACATATTCTAATCTTGTCCTCCTCTAATTGTTGCCTAAAATAATCGTGCATTTGAGATCCAATAGTAACGACATCAACTTTTTTGCCTAAAGCTTCTTCTAATTCATCACAAAAAGAAGAGAATTTCCACAAAGTGTCGACATCACCCTGTTCACAATAAATATCAACGTCACTATTACTGTTAGCTTCGCCTCTAGAATAACTACCAAACAAATAAACTTCTTTGATATTATGCTTTGCCATAATTGGTTTGATTCGCTCCTTAATTTGCTTGATAGTTAAAACACTTGGATTGATATCTTCCATAATTAAATTGGTAATATATCCATTTCTGTTAGAAATATTATCTAGTTTTTCAATCATTTCTTTATCGTTTTTCTTTACGCGAAACTGATACATTTTGTAATTCTTTTTGTTGTAATCAGAAATATAATCAAGTTGATTATTAGCCATTACTATCTCACCTCTGACTATATGATATCATATATATAATCGTATGTAAATGTTTTACAAAAAAGTCGCCCTTATTTGGACGACTTGTTTTCTTACTTTTTTGAAGACCGTAATTAGTCAGCAACGTATGGGAGAAGAGCCATGAATCTAGCGTTTTTGATAGCTTTGGCTAATTCTCTTTGGTGCTTGGCGCATGTGCCTGTAGCTCTTCTGGTGGAAATCTTACCGTTTGGAGTAATCATTGTCTTTAAGAGTTCAACGTCTTTGTAGTCAATGAATTTAGATTTGTTCTTGCAGAAGATACATACTTTTTTATGTGGTCTAACTTTTCTAAATGCCATAATTTTCCCTTTCTTTTAATTAAAATGGAAGATCGTCATCTGGCAAGTCATTTAAGTCAAGATTATTGCCGCTGGATTGAGCTGGAACATCATCGAATTTTGGTTCTTCCGCTGGTGCGTCTTTCTTAGGATCTAAGAATGTCACACTATCAACGATGACCTCAATTACTTTACCTTTTGTTCCGTCTTTGCGTTCAAAGTTTCTTTGATTGAGACTGCCGTCAACTGCGATCCTACTACCTTTTCTGGTGTTTTTAACTAAGCTTTCAGCTTGTTCTCTGAAGACACGACAATCAATGAAGATTGTACCCCTTGTGCCATCAGATTCTCTCATGCGGTTATCCACAGCAAGAGTGAATGTAGCAAAGCTAACATCAGAATTGGTTTTTCTTAATTCTGGGTCCTTAACTAAGCGACCCATTAAGAGTACACGATTAACCATGTAATTGTCCTCCTTATTGTTGATCAACTGTAACTAGATGACGTAACACGGCTGGATTGATTTTGACTTTACGATTGAATTGATAAAGTGCAGCCTCATCAGCTTCCACTTTGAGGATGACATAGAAACCTTTGGTTTGATCCTTGATTTCGTACGCTAATTCGCGTAAGCCCATCTTGGTATCTGTGCTATTAACCTTGGCGCCGTTCTTTTCGAGGAGCTTTTGGATATTGCCCATTTCAGCTTCACGAGCGGCTTCGTCTAAGTCGGCCTTCAAAATGTACATAATTTCATAATTGCGCATTTTATATACCTCCCTCTGGTCTAATGGCTACCATATTTACATTGGTAGCAGAGATTAATGCTACATTGTAGCGTGTCAATTATACTAGCCAAAAATCAATTTGTAAAGCGCGTATACGTATCAGTAAGTAAAAGGGACCTTAAGCAGAAAAGTTAGACCTTGGCTTGAGCCATCAAAAAAGCCCCCTCAATAATTAAATAGGAGGCATTTTTGATTTTTGTCCAAATTTTTTATTATTTTGCGAAAATTTATTATCTATCTCTCATTGTTGGGAAGAGAATGACTTCACGGATTTGGGCTTGGTTAGTTAATAACATGACTAATCTATCAATACCCATGCCCACGCCACCTGTTGGAGGCATGCCATATTCTAAGGCTTCAACGAAGTCTTTATCCATTTCACTGGCTTCTTCATCGCCTAACTTCTTAGCTTCTAATTGGGCAAGGAATCTTTCTTCTTGATCTAATGGGTCATTAAGTTCGGTATAAGCATTAGCGAGTTCTTTACCGTTAACAAATAATTCAAATCTTTGCACGAATCTTGGATCTTTTTCTTTCTTAGTTAATGGAGAAACTTCGATTGGATATTCATAAACAAAGGTAGGTTGAATTAAATCTTCTTGGCAGAACTCTTCAAAGAATTCGTTCATAACGTAACCAACAGTGTTTTTAAACTTATCTAAATGTAAGTCACGTTCGTCAGCGAGTTTCTTAGCTTCTTCATAGGTTTTGACTTCTTTGAAATCAATACCACATTTTTCTTTAATTAAGTCATTCATAGAGATCCATTTGAATGGGTCTTTGAAATTAATTTCATGGTCACCATATTTGACGATAGCAGAACCTGTCACTTCTTTAGCGGCATTTCTAATCAACTTTTCGGTTAAATCACCAATACCTCTTAAGTCACTATAGGCTTGATAGATTTCAATTGTGGTGAATTCTGGGTTATGGGAAGCATCCATACCTTCATTACGGAATAATCTACCAATTTCATACACTCTTTCCATACCACCAACGAGCAAACGTTTGAGGTTAAGTTCAGTAGCGATTCTTAAGTAGAAATCTTTATCTAATGTATTGTGATGTGTGATGAATGGACGAGCGGAAGCACCACCTAAGATTGGGGAAAGAATTGATGTTTCAACTTCAGTGAAACCTTTGCCATCAAGGAAGTGTTGGATACTACGAATGATTTGAGGTCTCATGAAGGCAACTTTTCTTGCTTCTTCGTTCATGATTAAGTCTAAGTATCTTCTTCTAGAACGTTCTTCAACGTCAGTTAAGCCATGGAACTTTTCTGGTAATGGGTGTAAGCACTTTGTTAAGTGAATGAACTTTTGGGCTTTAATTGTTAATTCACCAGTTCTTGTTAAGTTCATGATACCTTTAACACCGACGATATCACCGATATCCGCCATCTTGAAAAGGTCATAGTTCTTTTTACCTAAACCATCGAGTGATAAGTAAACTTGGATATTACCAGTTTTATCTTGGATATTCATAAAGGAGGCTTTACCCATTTTACGAATAGCTTTGATACGGCCTGCGACAGAGACTTTTAAAGCCATTTTAGCAAGGGCTTTTTCACTCTTCTTATTACATAAGGCACGAATCTCCTTAATCGAATGGGAAACTTTATAAGCTTGACCAAATGGATCGATACCTAATTCTTGGTATTTTTTAATCTTTTCTAAACGGATTAGTTCTTGGTCATTTAATTCATTAATGTTCATATTTTCAACTTTCCTTTCAAATATCCACGCTCAAATATTATATACGAGAATTTGTCTAATCAAAGACAAACGTTAAAATTTAATATTTTCTTTCTTGAATTCATCAAGAATCCTCACTAACGAATTATAGTCCGTTAATGATGTTGCAAGTATTGTTCTAAGTGTTCTTGAATTAGCAAATCCGGAG
>CAMNMM010000115.1:0-3568 GCA_946544655.1 uncultured Caryophanales bacterium
TCTTCCATTAAGGAATTAAGGCCATTAGGCGCACTGAAAGCTTCCACGAGTTCAACGTCTTTACCTAATGTTGCAACGACATCTAAGACTGCATGGAATTCTTTCTTATAGTTAACAAGGACTTTACCGATATTTAGTTTTTGAACGGCTTTTGCAAAATCAGAAATATCTTCACTAGAAATCTTACCGTCAAATTGATTCATCATTGGTAGATCAAATAGTTGACCAAGGATACGTGGTAAAGCCTTTTCAAAGAGCATCATATCGAATAAACAATAGTTTTTACCTTCAAGACGTTTGCCATTTTTAAAGACAACAGTACGTCCTGAACTATCGACATCAATAAGTTCACCCGCAGTATTCATCTTACCAACGATTAAATCGCAGAAATCATCAGCGTGTTCGGAGATGATTTGCTCAAGTTTTTTAACTTCTTGACCTTCCGCTGGGATATATGTACCCGCTTTAATAAGGACGGCTTTTAAGAAATCACGGTCAATAGTTGCAGTTTTATGTAAGAAATCAAACAAGACATAGCATTCATAGCCCCATTTTAATTCACAAATTTCATCCCATGACAATGGTAAATATCTTTCCATTTCATCAGTGTCGTTTACGGACTTGAAATAGGTGACAAGAGCAGGAACAACACGGGCTAAGAGTTTGGAATTATCAAGTGTTTTAAACACATTAAGCACTTCATCAAAGTTTGGTTTATTAATGATTTCATCAATAAAGTCGATGGTATTTTGACCATCAAATGAATGGAATTCTCGATGGCCTGTTTCATCAGCCACCATTACTGAATCCATGACACCACTATCGAATAAGGCATCAATCATTTCTTGGACATTACTAAGTTCGTTTTTCCATTCCACATCGCTTAAATCTAATAGACGAGTTGGGATATAGCCTTCAAGCATTTTGCTATTTAAAACAATATCAACCGCTAAAGGAAGGATGGTTGTTAAGAGTTCGGATTTAGTTAAAGAAGAGAATGTTGAATCGATAATTTCTTTAGTGATTAATTTAGTGTAATCATAAGAAACTTGACCATTTTCAGATTGGCTAATGCCAGTAAGAGCGTTCACTAAAACACTAGAAGCATTAGAGAATTCTTTTAATAAACTAATGGACACGTCTTCACTAATACCTGTGGTAAATGTGGAGAAGAATTTGGTATCAAAAGTCATACCATTTTCATCAGCGGTCCAGTTGAATAAGATTTTAGCGAATAATGAGTTATTATAAGCATCAACAAAGTTACCAACATTCATGACGATTTCATTATCGGAATTTGGTTTATTCTTTTGATAGGATTGATTGAGTGTATTAACAAGAGATGTTAAAGGTGTAAAGAATAAGGCAGTAGTTACTACGAAAGTAACCGCTGTTTCTATAGCGCCTAACCATCTAACTTTAACTGTGGTTCTCACAAACTTAGGAATGAGATGTTGACCAATTGCGTACCAAGTAATGAACGAGAAAAGATTACCAAAGATCAGGATTAAGATGATATCAACGATAAATAAGACAATCTTGATAGCGGATTCCGCGATAGCGAAAGCAAAATTAGTTAAGCTAGTTGATGAAGCAGAAACATCATAGACAAAGTATAAACCTTTAACGAATTCCGCAGCGGTTTCTTTAACAGTGGTAACTGGAATGTAGTACACCATTGTCTCTGCACCATCTTCCAATTGCCTAATATATAAGGAACCATGGATAAATCTTGATAAGTCAAATCCTTCAACGAATTTACATAGAGGATCCAAAGTGACAAACGCAATAATGATAAGAGTGAGCATGAAAACCATATTATGAGTGGATTTCCATACACCACGTCTAAAGCCCCTTAATGCCGCGAGAAGAGTGCCACCGATAAAGACTAGAAAAAGCACTACTAGAGCAATGTTGAAGTAAGCGGTAATTTGTTGAACATTTATTTGCATAGGGAGAATACTTTCGATAACTTGAAAAAGTTATTGCTATAATTACGTCTGTTTTTAGTGTATAATTTTTTCATTAGGAATGAAAGTAAATGTTATTTAAAGATATCAAATGCCCTAATTGTGAGACTTATCACGATCCGACACTTCAAAAGTGTCCAGAGTGCCATAACAGTAATGAATTATATAAGCTTAATAGAGTCCCAAAAAGAGCCGTATTTTTACACCCAATTTGCCAAATAGCGATGTTTATTATCGGTTTTGCTTATGCCGGTATGCTCTTTACTGAATTCTTTTATGCATTTTTTATTAGAATGATTGATTCCTCTGACACACAGTTTAAGAACACGCTTTTATTTACTCTTACTTATGTCACGATGCTCATCGCTTTATTAGCGGTTCCTCTTCTCAGCCGAAGAAAGTTATTCCTTAGCAAATTCAATAACGGTATTGATTACATATATGGTCTTGCTTTTGCGATCACTCTTATGGCCGCAGGTGTCTTGATTAACGCTTTAACTTCTATTTGGCATACACCCGCTGATAATATTAATCAACAAGGTGTTGAATCAATAGCAAAAAGTTATCCTCTAATTGGCATTTTTATCATGGGTATTGTTGGCCCTATTTGTGAAGAGTTAACATACCGTGTTGGTCTATATTCATTTTTAAGAAGAATTAATAAGTATTTAGCCCTTATTCTCACCATGGTTATCTTTGCGATGATTCACTTCACTTTTGACGCTGAAAACATCGTTGAAGAGTTATGGTCTTTACCAAGTTATTTGGTATCAGGTTTGTTATTAACACTAGCCTATGAACTACGTGGTCCAGCTTGTTCAATGACTGCTCATGCGTGCTATAACTTAATTGCGATAATCATGATCATGGTGGCTAAATAATGGATAATAAGCGTGGTTTTCCTTTATTACTCAGTAGTTTTTGGCTTAAGATAATTGCCATTTTAACTATGACTGTTGATCACGTAGGTGTGATGTTTGATATCACTCCTTGCCGTTATATTGGTCGACTTGCCCTACCACTTTTCTGCTTTATGGCCACAGAAGGTGTATTACATACGAAAAACTTTAAAAAATATGCTTTAAGATTAGGCATTATGGCTAGCGCTATATCGCTTATTATTGTGGCCACAGAAACCATTCCGTTCTTAGCAGATCTCCATCTTGGATTACGTTATGAAGGCATTATTTTTCTTGACCTACTTTTAGGTGTATTAGCCGTCTATTGTTTGATGAATAAAAGATGGTATGTCAAACTACTTGCAATCTTACCTTTAGCGTATGGTATAGCCTCATTCATCGCTACCACATTTGATGATTGTGGCTGTTATGGAGAAGTCTTATGGTTCCCATATTTCTTACGCACACAATATGGCTGGTTTGGTATCGCTTTAGTTATTGGATTCTATCTAGCGCATTTATTAGTGAGATTGTTCTTTAAGTTTCAAAGCAATACTTCAGGTATTGATGCAGATACATATAAAGGCACACGTACTGAACAGATTGCTGTTAATATTGTTTCCGCGCTTATTTTAGCGGCGTTAACTCTTCTTTATTTCTTAGTGCAAAATATCATTGAGCAATATATCTACGTGCGCG
>CAMNMM010000116.1:0-3564 GCA_946544655.1 uncultured Caryophanales bacterium
TCCAGTTTGAATTCCTTTAAGCAAAGCGTAGGTTGTAACGATAAAGGCATTAATGATCACACCATATTTACCAATTTGTGTTGATTTTCTAGTGGCAATATAGCATGCAACAATATCAATGCCACCACAAGAGATACCACCAACGAAAGCGAGTGCGCTAGCTAAGCCTGTACATATGGCAGCGAAAATAACACGCACAAGTATGGTGTTAAGTGGGTGATTAATATATTCTAAGATACCTTCTGCCCCATCATTGAATGAGAAGTCGGCAACCATTTGACCAATATGGTGTTGAGAGAATATCCAAATAAATAGAGATGATAAAGCAACGTTGATAGCGGTAAAGATTGAGAAACGTTTACCAAGCTTTAAGAAACTAAAGATTAATAAAGGAACGTTTAGTAAGGAGTAGCCAATCGCTTGCACCACGTTAGCGCCCACTGGCTTACCTGTGATAAATTCAATGCCTAACGCGATGACTTGGGAAATACCAGAGACACCACCGGTAGCAAGAATAAATCCATCTTCAGTGGATGGAGATGTAAAACAAGAGAAACCAAAGGCAAATATTAATGCCGCGACTGCAGCAATAAAAAAGCCGCCGAGATACTCTAAAACGGTTTTAAAGATATAATGATCGAACAAGAAGTTGTCGATTTGTTTCTTAATGCGTGCTGTCTTTGTTTTTACCATCGCGAGATTATTGTATACCTTGTTTTAGAAAAAACAACAAAATATGATTGTTAAGTCCATTTTTTCTAGTATAATTGAAAACGTTGCGCACCCTAAATGTGCATTGATCAAAACACAATTGATTAACAATTGTTATTGAAATAAAAAATATTGAGTGATAAGATTATCACGCTATATGTAAATATAGGAGGCTTATAACATGGTAGTATTAAGAGCAATCGGTGGATTTTTCGCGAGAATCGGCCGTTGGATTAAAGAAACAGCATGGATTCAACCATTATTAATCGTTGGTGCCATCTTCGCAGTCATCTTCTCTATTCCACACATTATCAAAGGTGTGAGTAGCTGGTTCGATGAAAGCGACAGTGCAAACAAATTCCTCACAAGATATCGTTTAGACTTAAAAGATGCTAACGTTGTCCCAGATGGTAAATATGTTGGCAAATCCAAAGTCGATGAATTCCTCACCTATGTTGAAGATGGTGAAACAGAAAAAATCAAAACAACTTATGGCGAAAGATTCTTTGTTGCCTTTGTTAAAGATGATAGCAGCAGTAAAGATTTATATGGCGGTTTAAAGACCTTTAAAGATAAATGGGCTGCTAAGGACCAAGAATTCGTTGGTATTGATAAAAATTTATTAAAAGGCGATTTCAGACTCCACACCATCTATGTTGACTCCACAACTACTGTTGATGGCGAAGAAATCAACTTATTCGATGAAGTTTGGACAAACCACTACACATTGTTTGAAACAATGGCGACAAGTAACTACTTAGAAACAACTTACTATGCTATGAACCATAGCTACAAAGTTTCTGATTATGAAAAAGCCTTCACATCTACTAACTTAGATGCTTGCCCAATGAACACTCCACTAGTCATGTTCTTTGACTTTAGTGAAGACAATCCATTAAAGGATAATCAAAAGGTCTCAGGCTTAAGTGATGTCATCTTCACACTTGAAGGTTCATCCGATCTCGAAAGAGCTCGTACTCTTAAGAACTGTTGGTCACACACCGATAAGTTCGGAAAACTCATGAAGTAAAGAATTAACCGCTTTGGCGGTTTTTCTTTTATACTATTGTTATGAAAGAATTATTTGTTAAACATCCATTAAGTGATAAATGTGTGGCATTAACCACCACAACCGCTTTAGGTAACCTTGCTTATCAAGTTGATGAAGGAAGAGATGTTAAAGAACACCGTAACCTTTTAGCGGAACTACTCTTTATTCTTCCTAATAGATTTACTTATGTGCATCAATCTCATAGCGATAAAGTGATGAAAGTCACCCCTATTGATTTAGGTAAGGGCAAAGATAGTTTTGAAAGTGGTATGCAATGTGATGCCTTATATACATATGAAAGAAACGTTCCTTTATGTATTTTCCATGCGGACTGTGTTCCTATTTTCTTTATTAACGAAAAGGCCTCATTAGTGGGTATTATTCACGCAGGGTTTAAAGGCACGATGAAGCATGTTGCTTATAAGGCTATTAATGAAATTCTTCATAATGAGAAATTAGATATTAAAGATTTTAAATTCTATATTGGTCCATTTCGTCAAAAAGAATCTTTTGCAGTGGACGACACTACGAAGAAAACAATTATTGAAGCGGGATTTGAAAAGACCATCCAAAATGACCATTTCGATAATGGACTCGCTAATGTTTTAGATTTATATAAATTAGGCGTGAAGGAAGAGCAAATCGTTATTTCAGATTATGACACTGTCACTGACGATAGATTCTATTCCGCGTATTTAAAAACACCAGTGGGAAGACTGGTGTCGTTGATCTATTTAAAATAAGTTCATTTTAATCTTTTAACAACAGAAGGTGGAACAAGGGAAGAAACATCCACACCACTTTGATATAATTCCATAATCATTGAGGAATTGATGAAAGATTTTTCCACTTTGCTCATTAAGAATACTGTATCAATTGAGGAATCAATAAAGTCATTAGCGGAGGCGAGTGAGAATTCATATTCAAAATCAGTAACCGCTCTTAAGCCACGGATTAAATGATTAGCGCCATGCTTTTTCGCGTATTCCACAGTTAAACCAGTGGAACAATCAACTTCCACACGTGGATCATTAACGGCTTCTTTAATCATCGCCACTCTTTCTTCAGGAGTGAATCTTGCTTTCTTTTGGTCGTTATATGCCACGAGCATAATCACCTTATCGAAGATATTCAGCGCTCTTCTTAAGATTTCTAAGTGACCGTTAGTAATTGGATCAAAGCTTCCTGGATAAATTGCTACTTTCATGGTTACCTCCAATAGATGAAGACCTTTATTTCTCCATAATGGTATTCTTTCTTCTTATTATAATCAATATTTTCTAAATTAACGTCACGGTTAGCTTCAATAACGATAATCGCGTGTTCATTTAATAAATTATTAGATATAAGTAAATCGACGATTTGTTGATATTGGCCTTGTTCATAGGGTGGATCTAAAAAGACTAAGTCAAACTTTTGACCTTTGTTTTTAAATTGTTCTAAGGCATTGATATCTTTATCTTTAATTAATTGATATTCAGTTTCATTAATCTTTAGATTATTTATATTGTCCTTAATTACTTTAATAGCGAGATTAGAGACATCCACGAACGCACAGAATTTAGCGCCTCTAGAAAGAGCTTCTAAGCCCATTGCCCCACTGCCTGCATAAAGGTCTAAAGCATTATAATTATCGATATTATTTAACGCGGAAAAGATCGCTTCTCTGATACGGTCTTTGGTTGGTCTAGTATGTTCCATATCATCAGGAAAAACGATTAAACGATGACGATATTTTCCTCCGACGATTCTCATCTTAAAGTCCTCTTTTCTTTTTGATGCAATGATAAATCATTGAATAA
>CAMNMM010000117.1:0-3557 GCA_946544655.1 uncultured Caryophanales bacterium
TCCAATCTGGTATCATGAGCACAATCCACGCCTACACTGGTGACCAAATGATTCTTGATGGTCCACACAGAAAAGGTGACTTACGTAGAGCCCGTGCCGGTGCTGCTAACATCGTTCCAAACAGCACAGGTGCTGCTAAAGCTATCGGCTTAGTTATCCCAGAACTCAATGGTAAACTCATTGGTTCCGCTCAACGTGTCCCAGTTGCTACTGGTTCCACAACAATCTTAACAGCCGTTGTTAAAGGTGAAGGTGTCACAGCTGAAGCCATCAACGCTGCTATGAAAGCCGCTGCTAACCAATCCTTCGGTTACAACGAAGATCCAATCGTTTCCTCCGATGTTATCGGTATGAGATTTGGTTCCTTATTCGATGCTACACAAACAATGGTTATCGATTTAGGCAATGGTTTATATGAAGTTCAAGTCGTCTCTTGGTATGACAATGAAAACTCCTATACATCACAAATGGTCCGCACCATCAAATACTTTGCGGAAAAGTGCTAATTAATTTAGTTTAATTAACCCATAGAAATATACGGCGCTCATTTACTATGGGTGCCGTTATTTATGAAGAAAGGAATCTTAACTATGTTAACAGTTAAAGAAATGACCAACTTAGAAGGTAAAAGAGTCATCGTTCGTGTTGACTTCAACGTCCCTCTAAAAGATGGTGCAATCCGTGACGATAATCGTATCGTTGCAGCCTTACCAACAATCAAAGAATTAATCGCTAAAGGTGCTAGAGTTGTCTTAATGTCTCACTTAGGCAAAGTCAAACACAAATTAGCGCAAGAAGATCCAGAAAAATTTGCCAAACAAATTAAAGATGGCAACTTAGCCCCAGTGGCAGTTCGCCTAGGTGAATTATTAAATCAACCAGTCGTCTTCGTTAAAGAAACTCGTGGTGAAGAATTAACCAACGCAGTCAATGCTTTAAAGAATGGCGAAGTCTTATTAATGCAAAATACCCGTTATGAAAAGGGTGAAGAAAAGAACGATCCAGAATTAGCCAAGATTTGGGCCGCCTTAGGTGATGCCTTCGTCATGGATGCGTTCGGTTCCGCTCACCGTGCTCACGCTTCTACATATGGTATTCCAGAAATCTTAAAAGCCGAAGGTAAACCAGTTGCCGTTGGTTACCTCGTTGAAAAAGAAGTCGCTAACTTAACAAGATGTGTCGATGTCAAAGATGAAGACCGTCCATATGTTGCTATTTTAGGTGGTTTAAAAGTTTCCGATAAAATCAAAGTTATCGAATCCTTATTAAAGAAATGCGACAAGATCTTAATCGGTGGTGCGATGGCTTTCACATTCTTAAGAGCCTTAGGCCACAAGACTGGTAATTCTCCAGTTGAAGAAGATCAATTAGAATACGCCAAGAACTGCTATGTCAAAGCAAATGGTAAAATCGTTTTACCAGTCGACTCTGTTGTCGGTGATGCCTTTGACCCAGCTGAAAGAACAACAGTTGAAACCGTTGAAAAGGGTGAAATCCCAGATGGCTTCCAAGGCTTAGATATCGGTCCAAAGACCAGAGAACTCTTCGCCGCTGAAATCGCTAAAGCCAAAATGATCTTCTGGAACGGCCCAAGTGGTGTCTTCGAACAAGAAGAATTCCAAAAAGGTACATTAGCCATTTGCGAAGCTATTGCTAAAAATAGCGCTGCCTTCACAGTCTGTGGTGGTGGTGACTCCGCTGCTGCTGTCAAGCAATTCGGTTATAAAGAAAAATTCTCACACGTTTCTACCGGTGGCGGTGCTTCCTTAGAAATGATTGAAAATGATGGCCACTTACCAGGCATCGACGTGGTTAGATAATTATGAGAAGAAAATTATTATTAGGTAACTGGAAGATGAACAAACTCGCTAGCGAAGCTAAAGAGTTTGCCGTTGCTTCCCGTGACTTAGCCAAAAAGGCTGAAGCTAACAACATCGACTTAGGTGTTGCTCCTACATACTTGTCACTTGCCACAGTGAAAGAAAACGCCGCTAAAACAATGATCGTGGCCGCCCAAAACGTCCACTTCAATGATCATGGTGCTTTCACTGGTGAAGTCTCTATTCCTATGCTCAAAGAATTCGGCATTGACTGGGTTTTAATTGGTCATAGTGAAAGAAGAACTTACGACAATGAAACAAACGAAAAGTGCAATGCTAAAATCAAAGCCTTAATCGCTAACAATATGGTTCCAGTGTACTGCGTTGGTGAAACATTAGCGCAATTTGAAGCTAATCAAACAAAAGCTGTTGTTGGTGAACAAGTTCGCGTTGGCTTAAAAGATTTAACCTCTGAAGATGTTAAAAACTTAGTCGTTGCTTATGAACCAGTTTGGTCCATTGGCACAGGTAAAAACGCTTCTACAGAAATCGCTGAAGACGTTTGCAAATTCATCCGTGATGTTTTAAGAGAAATGTTCGGTGATGTCGCTGACGAAATCAGAGTCTTATATGGTGGTTCTGTTAAACCAGAAAACATCAAAGCATATTTATCTTGCCCAGATGTCGATGGTGGTTTAGTCGGTGGTGCTTCCTTAAAGATTGATTCTTACGAAGCTTTACTCAATAACATTCTCTAATATTAAAAAAACAACGAGAAAAGAGGGATGTTTATCTCTCTTTTTTCTTTTTAATTTATCCATAATAATGTTGTATAATAAATTAAATTGATTTTATTTTTTCAAAACAAATTGAAAGGATGTTTATTATGAAAAAAAGTCTCCTTTTTGTTTCAATGATTGCCGCTTTATGTATTACTGGCTGTAACACTAATCAAGGTGATAGCAAATCCGCTAGTAATCCAGAAAGTTCTCAACCATCTGAAGCAAGTAATTCAGGTTCCAATTCTGAAGAATCTTCTAACCCTTCTTCCTCAAGTGAAGCCCCTAAAGAAGAAGTTAAAAATGATAACTTCACACTTTTAAACCCAAACAACCTATCTTCAATGTCTCCTAACTGTAAGAAATACGTTGATGATATGAGAAATCAACAAAAGAAACTCTTACAAGAAAAAGGCGCTAATGCGGACTATTATTTAAATGATTTATATGGCACCGCTGGTGTTGACATCACCAAAGGAATTCCTGATGGCGATAATGGTGGTTATCGTCCAGCCAATCATCAAAGTGATTATTTAGACCCAGTCGCCGCTGAATGGGAAAAAGGCGAAAAGAGTGATGAATCTAAAGGCATTGAAATTGAATTCACACCTGCTGATAGTTTAAAGAATAAAGAATACACAATTACCTTTGGTAAAGAGGCTAATTTAAGTGATGGTAAGCAAATCAAAACAAGTGATACAAAAGCTTATCTTAAAAACCTTTTAGTCAATCAAAAATACTATTATAAAGTCGTCGCTGACGGAAAAGAATCACAAGTCGCGTCATTTACCACAGGTGACTATCCACGTTGGATTGATGCTAGACCAATGTTTAACGTTCGTGATGCTGGTGGTTATATGACTTCATCCGGTCAAAGAATTAAACAAGGCTTAATTTATAGAGGTGGAGAAATAACTCCAGCAGTCGGTTGGAAAGCTAATAGTTGGAGCTCTTATAC
>CAMNMM010000118.1:0-3530 GCA_946544655.1 uncultured Caryophanales bacterium
CATGGAAGACGGCCAACTTACCGAACTCGGTATGATTTGTGGCGAAAACTATGATGCTCCTGAATGGGATTCCGTTCTTGATCAATTAAGCTTCGATAACTCCAAGAAGATTGTTACCGAAAACTCCAACTACGCTGGTCGTGGTATGAGTGAAATCGGCTTACGTGATTCCAATAACGCTAGTGCTTTCAAATTTGAAGAAGGCGCTGCTATGATTGGTGGTGGCTTAGGTCAAAATGATGAAATTAACTGTCCAGCTTACCCAGGTCCTACAATGGGTTGCCAAGCTTGGAACAGAGCACTTACATTAAAACTCGGTAAATCCATGGGTAATGACATGAACGCTTCTGGCGCTGATGGCATCTTCTCACCAAACTGTAACTTACACCGTTCAACATATGGTGGCAGAAACTGTGGTTATCAATCTGAAGACCCAATCCTTTCTGGCCGTTATGTTTCTGAAATTATTAAAGGTATCAGCATTTATGGTCGTATGACATTCGTTAAGCACTTCGTCGCTAACGACCAAGACTTCAATCGTATGGCTAATATGGCTTGGATGACCGAACAAACATTCCGTGAACTCTATCTCCGTTCATTCGAAGAAGCAGTTAAGAATGGTGGTACCGTTGGTATCATGACATCCTTCAACCGTGTTGGTGGCCTTTGGGCTGGTGGTAACGAAGCTCTTATCCAAGGTGTTCTCCGTAAAGAATGGGGCTTCCGTGGTCAAATCATTACCGATATGACTGAAAATAAGACCAACATGGATATCGGTTTCTCCTTCCGTTATGGTGGTAACCTTAACCTTGGTGGTGGTAATACT
Source organism: uncultured Caryophanales bacterium (assembly GCA_946544655.1). Lineage (GTDB taxonomy): Bacteria > Bacillota_I > Bacilli_A > RFN20 > CAG-826 > RUG14515. Next base: position 827 of record CAMNMM010000118.1, read on the forward strand.
GTTGCTAACGCAATTGGTACTGCTAGTAACACACCAGTTCGTGTCCAACTCCGTTTACGTGAAGCTATGCACGAAATCGCTTATGCGTATTGCCACGCGATGTGGAGAAACGCGACATATAATGCCGCTAGTGACCCATCAGAAATGATTGTGTCAATTCCACCAAAAGAACCTTACTTATGGTGGAAACCAGCCGTTATCTCACTTGATGTAATGGTCTATAGTGGCCTTCTAGTCGCCGCTGCAGCCGCTGGTCTAACAATCTTCAAATTCTTCACTTCTTCAAGAAAGGAGGAAAGTGTCAATGAGTAAGTTATTTGGTTTTATCAAAAAACACGTCATTGCCTCTCTTGCAATCTGTCTTGGAGCAGTTGCTCTCATAGTGTCTGGCACATTATTCATTGTCAGTGCTGTTCAATATGATCGATATGGCAAGGAATATGAAGCGAAAAAGGAAACCCTTCTCGCTAATATGCCTCAACTTCCTGAAGAAGTCTTTAGAGACAATAATTATGTGACTTATGATGACGCCGCGAAGAGCGTTAGTGATACTAAATCATCATATGCAAATACATATTTATATACTGCTCGCGATGCCGCAATCGACCTCGATAAAGGCGATCCAGAATTTGTTACTCTCGGTAGCACTTCCTGGGAAGTCGCCACTGGTTTCAAGAGTGGTGGTTCTATGACCTACACAATTAATACCGCTTCTAATGGTAAGTCTGATGTTGACGTTTACTTAGCCTTAGGCGAAGTTAAAAACGTCCCAATCGATAACCTTATCGACTTCATCACCATTAAAATTAATGGTTTAGCCGTTAAGACTGTTGACTTTGACCTCCCAAGTAGTGGTGAATTACAACAATTAGTGCTTAAAAACACCAACCTCATTAAAGGTGAAAACACATTAGAATTTGCCACTTCCGTTAGTGATGGAAGTAACGCAAATAACTTCATTATGCCAGCTATCGCCGCTGTCACATTCATTACTGACGTTGCTTTAGCACAATAATTCAATCATTAGGAAAGGGCTGCATATCGCGGCCCTTTTTCATTTGCTATTTTTTGGAGAGGATTTCATTAAATAGATATATAATAAAATCAATAAGACAGCTTATGGACTTAGCTAAAAGTATCATAAAGATAGTGATTAAAGCCGTTTTAGTGACGGTGGGCGTTTTAGGTATTGTATTAACCGCTCAATCAACAGAATTCATGGGTGGTGGATCAGTGTTCTTCTTTTTCACCGTTCAATCAAATATCTTCATTATGCTAATAGCGCTTCTCTTCTTGATTAACGAAGTAGAGCTTCTTATTAGTAAAAAGAATTATATTAACCAAGTATTTCTTCATATCAAATATGTCGCTACTGTGGCTATTACAGTTACATTCCTAGTGTTCTTTACAATGCTTGCGCCATTAATGGGCATGGATTATTTATTATCTTTTAAGAATTTCTCATTACATGCGATTGTACCTATCTTAGCCATTATTGATTTCTTCTTATTTGATACAGACATTCAACTTACTTATAAGAGCTCATTATTAGCGACAATCCCACCTGTTTGCTATGTCGCATTCGTCTATATTGGAGCGATTTTTAAGATTCAATATGCTAAAGATCTTTATTATCCTTATTTCTTTTTAAATATCGACACTAATGGTTTCTTCTTTGAAAAAGGAACGATGGGCATTATACCTTGGATTATTATCTTGTTAGGTTTCATTATTGGGCTTGGATGTTTGTATTGCTTATTGATGAAGCTAAGGCAAAAAGGATTAGATAAAAAGTCGTCCGAGAATTGAGACGACTTTTCTTTCACTTAATAATGTTTTCTTGCACTAAGGTTGATATACAACTAAGTGCGGCGTTTATTGCCGCTCCTGTTTTATCTAATACTGATAAGTTTTCAGCGATATCAGCGTAGCCAGGATTAATCATATATTTAATAATTGGGAATAGTGTTTCTCTTTGCTTATTTAAGATATTTTTTTCTTCCTTAACTTCGCCTTTCTTAAAGGTCATAGTTTTTCTATTCTTAATATCATATTTACTCCAAGAAATGCCTTCTAACGATGGATTACCTGTTTTAGCGAATTCCACCCACATATTAGATACCGTCTCCGCTAATTCTTTATCTGCGACTTCTCCAGTATAAATAGTTTCATCGATGTTATAGAAGACATAGGCAACTCCTATTTTTCGATTTTGAGAATATTGTCGAAACCAGACATTTCAAAAACGTCTAACACGTTTTGGTTTGGCTTGCGGATGATGACTTCACCTTCACTGCCTAAAGCTTTACGTGCTGCTAATAAGACACGTAAACCAGCGGATGAGATGTAGTTCACTTTCTGGAAATCAAAAACTAAGGATTGAATACCTTTTAAAGAATCACAGATTTGGTTGTGTAATTCAGGTGCGGATGTGCTATCGATATTTCCATCGACCACAACAAAAAGCTCGGTACCTGAAAGTTGTTTTGAAACATTCATAAAATTTTCTCCCTTTTTATAAAAAATTTTATATTTCTATTACAACACGCGCTTACGCTAAAAGTCAAAAAGTAATTTGTTGAGTATCTTAGAATAATTACGCAATTGGGTGATTTTTCTATTTACATATATATTCGATACCTTATAATTAATAGGCATAAAGAATATACCGAAAGGAAATAAAAGGTATGAAATATATTACCGT
>CAMNMM010000119.1:0-3530 GCA_946544655.1 uncultured Caryophanales bacterium
AGCGGTTGCCCCACCATAAACGACTTGACCTAAACGATAATAGGCATAATTAACATCGTTATAAGAAGTTAATGTACCTAAGTTAATAGAAGCAAAACCATCTTTGATGAATTTTGGTAAAGCATCCGCAAGGATATCAGAACTATTAACCGCGGTTAACATATTCTTAATTTGTGTTGGTGATAATTTATCAAGTTCAAAACTTGAGACATCTAAAGATGAGCCTGTGCCCATATCCGCAGCGGTATTAGCAAGATTCATAATGGAATCAATTTCTTGATACCAGGCTGAGCCTTGTGCTGTGTGATAGACATTGCTGGAGATACCTGTATCATCCGCTTTAGTGATTTCTTTAATACGAGCGGTTAATTTAGCGGAGGCACTACCATAGGTAGATACATCTAGTTCATAAGTATTATCATAAGCAAAATCATCTAATTTAACGAATGAGCAAATCTTACTCACTAATTCTTCAAATAAGGTATAACCATTATCAAATTTATTGGTGTAATAAGAAGCACCATCAATATTTCTAGCAGGAGTATGGAATAAGTTAGAATCATGCATATCATAAAGCACACTCTTTAAGGCACCACCAGTACCAGTTAAGGTCTTTAAGACTGTTGGATCAGACATTTCTTTACCGTTAAGTTGATTATTGAATTCTTGATAATCAGTTAATAAGGAAATGATGCTAGAAATATCAGTAGATAAGTATCTAGCGGTATAGTCCACACTGCTTCTCTTGACAGTGTCATTGAAATAGTAATGATAGAATGGGTCCACTCTATTGAATTCAACAGATTGACCACCATTAGTGATGTTTAACTGATTGTTTTCCACAAAGATGTTATAGATGGAGTTAGGTAAGCAGTCATACAGTAAGCTAGAATTATTGAGTCTATTGAACAATGTTTCAATAATATCGATATTATCGTTATTGTTCATATCCGCTTGGTTAATGGCGGTTGTTGTATGACCTTCGCTATCCTTTAAGGAATATAAGGAGTCAACACAGTCCATGAGAGTATTAATTTCATTAACTTGTTTATTTCTTTGTTCGTCAAAGTTATAAGCACCATCATTAATTTGCTTATCAGTTAAGAAGGTGGATGTGACAAGATATTCAATCTTACCTTCTTTAGTTGTGTAATTTGTGGCGTTCGCGTCTTTAGGGGATTTTTCACCTAAATAGATGACATCCTTCACACTACTTTGTGAAAGCATGGAATTAAATAAACCTTGGAAGGTAGTTAAACTATTAACTTTACCTGAACCAGAACGATGGAAGACATAAGAACTGTTGAAGTCAATAATGGCCTCTTTCATCTTATTTAAGAAGTCACCTTGATTCATCTTAGAATAATCAAAGTCACTACCATTGATAACACCATTATTGTTAGCCTCATCAAGGACACGGTAGAAGCCCATTAATTTATCAATTTCTGCTTGTCTATTAGGACGACCATTAGTGAAGTCCATAATTGGACATTCACCATCTACAATATAAACGTTATAAGAGGATGCAGTGTTAAAAGCACTGTAACCGGTTAATAAGTTTTCCTCAGCGACACGATAGAAGTTATATAAACAAATACGTAAGCAGCTTGTATCGTTAATCGAAGTTAATAGGCCACCTAATACTGGGATTGGTAATTTATTTAATGGCATTTGTGTACCAGCCTCTGGACCAGAACTTCTCTTTTCCATGACGCGTAAGGCGTAGCATAAGAACTTACAGACACGAGAGATTTCATCTACTTCAAAGACATCATTATAATCAGCGATGAAATCATCACTCGCAAAATAAGCATTCCAATCATTAACGATATAAGAACCAGTTAAGTCCGCTTCATGAGCGGTTAAGAAGGCTGTTTGTTTAGCTATGAAGTTAGTATAATCACACCAATCGGTTGGTACTGATTCATCAGTATTAGGTTTACCGTTAAGATAGACAAAGTCACGATAGGCAATCATATGGGTATCGACTTGTGTACCATCTGGATTATATTTAGCGGCATATTCATCAAAATATGGGTCAGCGTTTGGATTGCCTGGCTTAATACCCCAACTATCTTTCCAACTCCAAGAAGCATTTTCTCCTGGTTTTGGATCAGCGAGTAAATCGTATTCATTAGTGTTTACAGTGAACTTTACCATTGCGTCACTAATCTTTTGATAGAACCAAGCACCAAATTGATAATGGTTAATACCGTTTTCATCAACATAGGTATAAATACCACTATGTGATAAGGAGTGGAGCATATTGTTAAGCTCGACGATATCGTGAAGTGTAGAAATATCAAAGTTAGTTAAGAAGTCTTTCGCTTCACTATCATCAGCCGGAGTTAGATTAATTAAAGAACCTAATAAATCAGCGATGTTTTGACCTTCTTCTGCCCAGTCTAAAATATTAGAGAACGAGACATTCATACCTGTATCAATTAAGAAACCACTTAAGGCATCACCAAACATATCATCTAAGAATGGTCCTAATGAGGTTTTAAAGATATATGATTCATTAACGAGCGTGAAGAGTTTTGGTAAACCAACTTTTCCTTCGCCCTCTTCTTTTAAGTTAGTTAAAGACGACCTTGATAAGCCATTATCAAACATATCCGCGGCTTTTAAAACATCGTGAGCGGCGATGTATTTAATGATATTACCAATGGCTTGGAATTCGCCGTTATCACCAGTCCAACTATGATATGTTTCAACTTCTCTCATTCTTTCTCTAGTTACGGTCAAACCAATGCTAGAGGTCATATTAAAGACAAAGCCTAAAATACCATATAGGTTTTCATTCTTTTCATACCAATCACCTGCCTCTGGCTCTGGATTGATGATTGGATTAGTAAATAAAGCGCTTAAGATATTAACGAAAGAATCCACTAAGGTTTCATCTTTGAATTGTTCCATTAAGTTATCACTATTACCGGATTCAACAACACTATAGATTCTGCCTAAATCATCCCAGCTATCAAGTAAGGTGCTTAAATAACCAAAGAATGAACGGTTTTGTTCATCTTTTTTCATGTCTTTATTAATCGCACTGACGATGACATCTGTGTTAATACCAAAGTCATTAAGACTATCAGCGACACTTGGATCAGCGATAAATGATTTAACGATTGGCACAATCGCAGAATAAATCAATGAGGATTTACTCATCTTAGCAATGGCTTGTTGTAAGCAATTGATATGGACCTTTTCAATGGTAAAGACTTTGCCTTCTTCTTCCATTAAGGAATTAAGACCATTAGGCGCACTGAAAGCTTCCACGAGTTCAACGTCTTTGCCTAATGTTGCAACGACATCTAAGACTGAATGGAATTCTTTCTTATAGTTAACAAGGACTTTACCAATATTTAATTTTTGTACAGCTTTGCTGAAATCAGAAATATCTTCACTAGAAATCTTGCCGTCAAATTGATTCATCATTGGTAGATCAAATAGTTGACCAAGGATACGTGGCAAAGCCTTTTCAAAGAGCATCATATCGAATAAACAATAGTTTTTACCTTCAAGAC
>CAMNMM010000120.1:0-3517 GCA_946544655.1 uncultured Caryophanales bacterium
GGACTCTCGGGGATAGCCCATTGATACTGAATTCATTAGAGTTCTTGAGTGGGAAACCCCCATCTTCTATAAGTGGGGGGAGGTCACCATCTCATCAAACAACAGACAACATTAGACTTAGGAAAGCCTTAACAGTGGCCTTAGCCTTTAGAGAAGGAAATAAACTTAAATAATGAAAAAGAACCCTTATAAAGGGTTCTATTTTCTTTCCATCACCATTTCTTTAGCGTACTCTAACTGTTTATCAGTGACCTTGCCTGAAGAAATGAGTGAAGCAATTTCATATATCTTTTCATCAAGAGATAATTCTTTAATCGTGGTGTAGGTACGATTATTAGATACCTTCTTAGCAATTCTTATATGATGGTCAGATAAGCTCGCCACTTGTGGTAAGTGGGTAATGGTAATGACTTGATGACCATAAGATAGTTCTTTAATCTTTTTAGCGACCTTACTAGCGACATCTCCAGAGATACCAGTATCGATTTCATCAAAGATGATTGTGCCAATCTTTTGAGCTTTCACGTAGAGAAGTTTAATCGCTAACATGATACGACTAAGTTCACCACCAGAGACGACCTTGGCTAATGGTTTTAGACCTTCACCGATGTTAGTTTCAATAAAGAATTCAATCGTATCGATACCTGTTTCATTGAAGATAGAGATATCTAAATCAGCATCTTTTTCTTTACCAATAACGGCAACATTGAATCTACAAGATAACGCTAATTCGTTAAGAGTTTTTTCTAAATCTTTAGTGATACTTAAGCCAATATCTTCTCTGACTTTGTGTAAGTCCAATGCACGTGTATAAGCTTCATCATAGGCGGCTTGAAGTTTATCTTTTTCTTCTTTAAGAAGAATGGAATAATCTTCTTTATATTTTAATAAGGCATTAAGCTCATCTTCATACGCTCTTAATTCATCAAATGTCTTATTATATTTCTTCTTTAAGGCATTAATAGCGTGACTTCTTTCAATTAAAGCATCAAGATGTTCTGGATCATAGTTAAGATAGTCTGCTTTCTTTTTGATTTCTTCAAACATATCTTCTAACTCATAATAAGCATTATTAAGTCTTTCAATATAATCCTGATATTCATTTTGATATTCAGATAACTTACTAACGTTTTCCTTAATAGTGTAGATGTTATTAAGGGCATCCCCATCCATTAATTCTTTACTTTCCATGAGCAAGGAATAAATCTTATCGTAGTTCTCTAATAAAGAGATTTCAGAATTGATTTCTTCCTCTTCGTTTTCTTTTAAGCCTAGTGCTTTAATTTCACTATAGGCATATTCATATTCTTCCTGATTACGATTAAATTCATCAATACGTTTGACTAAAGCGTTATAGGAACTAGCTTGTTCTTTTAATGTGCTGAAACTAAGTAAATACTTATCAAGGTATTGATTAACTAAACGGGAATTAAAACCATCTACCATGGCTAAATAGTTCTCGTTATTGAATAGTTTTACCATATCAAATTGCTGATGGATGTCAGCGATTAATGACATGATGTACTTAAGTTCATTTAAAGTAATGGTGGTGTCATTGATTTTGACAACATTCTTCGTGGAAGAGATGGTTCTTTTGATTTCAATAAGTCCATCTTTTTCAGGAACACCGGCTTTTTCTAAAGCGGCGCGTAATAACGGAGTGTTATTATCAAAAACACCTTGCACAATAGCCTTTTCTTCCCCTTGTCTAATCATTTCAGAGGCGGCTCTTTCGCCTAAAAGAAGGCCAATGCAGTCGATGATTAAACTCTTACCAGCGCCGGTTTCACCAGTTAAGACAGTTAAACCATCTTTGAAGTCAATCTCGATATCTTCGATGATTGCGAAATTTTGTACCTTTAATTTTATTAACATGCTTATATGATAACCAATTAATTAGGAAATAACATATCTTATTTGATATCTTTTTTAAAACCGATACCATGTCGGCTATTTTTGGGGATAAAAAAGAGGGGACAAGTGCATTAGTTTAGCACAAAAGTAATACATGAAAAAGCAATACAAAACCCCTTAAAATGTAACAAAACAAGGTTAAATACCCACGATATGGTGCTTTTTTCTTTAATTTTTTAATAAAAACTTGAAATTAATTAATGCGCGCACTAAATTATTATTAAATAAGGAGAGAATCTATATATGGAAAACAAGAAAATTTTGCGTACCACATGTATTGCTTTCGTTTTATGGTTAATCGCTGCTTTAATCACAGGTATTTTAGGTGTCAGCGATCTCTGTAACGGTGGCGTCGGTATTTTGAATAGTGAATTGTTCACATATGGCTTACGTGCCTCTATTCAATATTACTGCTTAATGTGGAAACCATCTCAATTCAGTCATCCAACAGCCTACGTTGGCGTAGTGCTCGTTTTTGTTGCCCTCACAATGGGTATCGCAACAATCGTTTTAGCAATTAAGAAAAAGAAACCAGTCCTTTTACTTACAGCATTAACAGAAATTATTGCTATTGGTTTCTTACCATTCATTTTCATCTTCGTTATCCCAATGGTGGAAATGCGTGTTATGAGAGCTGTTCCAATGCTCCTTATGGGCGGTGCTACAGGTCTTAACTTATTTGCTATCTATTTTGCAATTTTACCAGTCATTAGAGATTTACTTGGTCTCTTAGACAAAGCCGCTGGTGCAGAAGAAAAGAAAGAAGAATGCTGCTGCGGTGAAGCCGGTTTAGGTGAAGAAGAAGTTCGCGCTCTCGTTAAAGAAGGCGTTGATCAACACGTCGAAGAATATCACCAAGAAAAAGAAGAAGAACCAGCTCCAGCTCCAGCTCCAGAAAAAGAACCTGAACCAGAGCCAGAACCAGAACCAGAAGAAGAACCTGAAGAAGAAGACGAGGAAGAGGAAGAAGAAGATGAAGCCCCTGCCGAAGTCGGTGCTGACGGTTTAGTCATTAAGGGTAAGAGAAAGAGAAAACCATTCGAAACCCGTTTAAGAAATAGTGAATTTGACTTACGTCATAAATACTATGATCTCCGTGACTATATTAAATGGTATGGTTTAAGAAACCGTGTCTCTATCCCAGGTGATACATTCTCTTATAAGAGACAACGTTATGCCTTCGTTACAATCGTTGGTAAACATCTCCGTATCTACTTACAACTCAACCCACAAGATTATGCTGATAGCACAATCCCAGTTGAACAAGCTGAAGCTAAGAAGTACGAAGATCTCCCATGCTTACTCCGCATTAAGAGTGACTTATCCTATCGTAGAGCAAAGAAACTCGTCGATGATTTAATGGCTAAGATTGGCATGCCAAGACCAGAAGGCGAAGAACCAAAAGAAACACAAAAGAAAGACTAATTGTCTCTCTTGAGTATAAAAACCGTTAGCATCCGCTAGCGGTTTTTTATTGCCTTAAAAGACGTAAAAAAAGACATCTTCCGATGTCATTTTATATTAAGTGGTGGCTCAGGCCGGGAGCGCGCCGGCGACACTCAGATTTTCAGTCTGATGCTCTACTAACTGAGCTACCGAGCCA